>DVOG01000176.1 GCA_018713755.1 Candidatus Spyradosoma merdigallinarum
GCGAGCGAATTGTCGACCGCCTTGAAGTTCATCTGGACGACTTCTTCGCCCTTCTTCGCGTAGGTTTTTTCAATGGACTTCTTGATTTGCGCGATCGCCTCGTCCTTCGGGAGAATATTTGCGAGCGCGAAGAAGCACGCCTGCATGACGGTGTTCGTGCGGCCCTTCATGCCGGATTCCGCGGCGACGCGGGAGGCGTCGATCACGAAGACCTTGAGCTTCTTGGCGATGATTTCTTCCTGCCATTCCTTGGAGAAGCGCTTCCACGTTTCTTCCGGCGAGAACGGCGAGTTCAGCAGCACCGTCGCGCCCTGCATCGTGTATTCGAGAATCGGCTGGCGGCCGATGAACACGTACTGCGAGCAGGCGACGAAGTTCGCCTTCTTGATGAGATAGGCCGAGCGGATCGGGCGCGGCCCGAAGCGCAGGTGCGAAACCGTGGACGCGCCGGATTTCTTCGAGTCGTAGACGAAGTAGCCCTGCGCGTAGTTCGGCGTCTGCTCGCCGATGATCTTGATGGAATTCTTGTTCGCGCCGACCGTGCCGTCCGCACCGAGCCCGACGAAAACCGCGCGCTTGACGTCGTCGGCTTCGATGTCGAAGCTGTTGTCCCACGGGAGCGAAAGATGCGTGACGTCGTCGTAAATGCCGACGGTGAAGCGTTTTTTCGGCGCGTCTTTGGCGAGTTCGTCGTAGATGGACTTGACCATGCCCGGGTTGAACTCCTTGGAGCCGATCCCGTAGCGCCCGCCGATGATCGTCGGCATCGCGCCGCCGTTTTCGGCGTAGGCGGCGAAGACGTTGAGCAGGAGCGGTTCGCCGAGCGATCCGTTTTCCTTCGTGCGGTCGAGCACGGCGATTTTCTTCGCCGTCGCGGGAACGACCTTCAGGAACGCCTCGGCGTCAAAAGGCAGGAACAGGCGCACTTTGACGAGACCGAGCTTTTCGCCCTTCGCGTTCAGCGCGTCGATCGTTTCTTCGATCGTTTCGCAGGACGATCCCATCGAGACGATGACGCGATCCGCGTCGGGCGCGCCGTAGTAATCATAGATGTGATACTGACGTCCGGTCGCCGCGGCGAACTTGTCCATCATTTCCTGGACGATTCCGGGAACGGCGTCGTAATACTTGTTGCCGGCTTCGCGGCCCTGGAAATAAACGTCCGGGTTCTGCGCCGTGCCGTGCACGCAGGGGCGTTCCGGCGACATGGCGCGGGCGCGGAACGCCGCGATGTCGTTTTCGTCGACGACGGCCTTGATGACGTCGTCCGAAATCGTTTCGATTTTCGAAACTTCGTGCGAAGTGCGGAACCCGTCGAAAAAGTGCATGAACGGCACGCGGGAACGCAGCGAAGCGGCGTGCGCGATGAGCGCGAAGTCCTGCGCCTCCTGCCCGGACGTGGAGTTGAGCATCGCGAAGCCCGTCGAGCGGCAGCTCATCACGTCGGAATGGTCGCCGAAGATGGAGAGCGCGTGCGTCGCCACGGCGCGCGCCGTCACGTGCATCGTGAACGGGATCAGCTCGCCGGCGATCTTGTACATGTTCGGAATCATCAGCAGGAGCCCCTGCGACGCGGTGAACGTCGTCGTCAGAGCGCCCGCGAGCAGCGAGCCGTGAACGGCGCCCGCCACGCCCGCTTCGGACTGAAGCTGTTCCACGACGGGAACGTTTTTCCAAAGATTGGGTACGCGCTTTGCGGCCCATTCGTCGCAGGACTCCGCCATCGGGGACGACGGCGTGATCGGGTAGATAGCGATGACTTCGCTGAGCCGATAAGCGACGGATGCGACCGCTTCGTTCGCGTCCATGGTTTTAAATTTGTGTGGATTTGCCATATCGCCGTCAATGATGATGCGGGAACATCGTTTTTTCAAACTTTTTCCGACGCGAAGGCGCAGGTTCCCGCCGCGAAAATTCCGCGTTCCCGCCGCCGGCAAATCGAAATTGACAACGCCGCGAAAAAAAGATTTTATGTGCGGAACATTTTCACGGTGGATGTAGCTCAGTTGGTCAGAGCATCGGATTGTGGTTCCGAGGGTCGCGAGTTCAAGTCTCGTCTTCCACCCCATTTCCTTTCCGAAACGCCCGCGTTTTCGCGGGCGTTTTTCGCGTCTTCGGAAAGACGCGTTCCCGCGGCGCTTTTTTCATTTTACGTTTCGGAAAATCCGCTTCATCATTCGCCGCGATGACAAAAATTTTCTCCATCGCCAACCAGAAAGGCGGCGTCGGCAAGACGACGACCGCCGTCAACCTGGCCTGCGGCCTCGCGCGGCGCGGCGTTCCCGCGCTGCTCGTCGACCTCGATTCGCAGGCGAACGCGACGAGCGCGCTCGGCTTCGCGAAAACCGAAGGCGCGAGCCTTTACGGCGCGCTCACGGGCGAGGCGCGGGCGGCGGAAAAAATCATCGCGACGGGAACGCCTAACCTCGACCTCATCCCGTCGGAAGTCGACATGGCGGCGGCGGAATCCGAGCTCCTGCAGAACGAAAACTATCTTTCCCGCCTGCGCGACGTGCTCGCGCCGATCCGCGATTCCGAAAAATACGCGGCGATCATTCTCGACTGCCCGCCCGCGCTCGGCATGCTTTCGATGAACAGCCTCGCGGCGGCGGATCACCTGCTCATCACGCTGCAGTGCGAATACCTCGCGATGGAAGGCCTGAGCCAGATTCTCAACGTCGTCGAGCAGATTCGCGGCGCGGGCGTCAATCCCGAACTGACGATCGGCGGCATCATCATGACGATGTTCGACGTGCGCACGAACCTCTCCCGCCAGGTCGTCGCGGAAGTGTCCAAGGCGTTCCCGCAGCTCGTCTTCAAAACGATGATCCCGCGCTCGATTCGGCTCGGCGAAGCACCCAGCCACGGGAAATCCATTTTCGACTACGACCCGAACAGCACCGGCGCGGCGGCCTACGACGCGCTCGCGAAAGAAGTCTCCCGCCGTTTCGGTCTGAAAAAATAATCCCCGCGAACAAAACGCCATGAACGAAGAAAAAATCTCCGTCGGACTCGTCCAGCTCGCCGCCGCGGAAACGCCGGCGGAAAATCTGCGTCGGACGGTCCCGCGCATCGAGGAAGCCGCCGCGCGCGGCGCGAAAATCGTCGGCCTGCAGGAAATGTTCACGACGAAATACTTCTGCATCGACGAAAATCCGGATCGCTTCGACCTCGCGGAGCCCATTCCCGCGGGAACGACGACGCAGGAGCTCTGCCGCGTCGCGGCGCGGCTCGGCGTCGTCATCGTCGCGCCGATGTTCGAAGCGCGCGGGAGCGAAGTCTACCACAACACGGCGGCGGTCATCGACGCGGACGGAACCTTTCTCGGCAAATACCGCAAAATGCACATTCCGCAGGATCCGTGCTTCGAGGAAAAATTCTACTTCACGCCGGGAGACCTCGGTTTCCGCGCGTGGGAAACGGCGTTCGGAAAAATCGGCGTCTGCATCTGCTGGGACCAGTGGTTTCCCGAAGCCGCGCGCCTGACGGCGCTGGCGGGAGCGCAGATTCTTTTTTACCCGACGGCGATCGGCTGGCTTCCCGAGGAAAAGGCCGCGCTCGGCGCGGCGCAGCACTGCGCGTGGGAAACCGTGCAGCGCGGGCACGCCGTCGCCAACGGATGCTACGTCGCGGCGACGAACCGCGTCGGCGTCGAAGGGCGCACGGAATTCTGGGGACAGAGCTTCGTCGCGAATCCCTACGGCGAAATCGTCGCGCGCGCGTCCGCGGACAAGGAGGAAGTCCTCGTCGCGGAATGCGATCTCGCGCTTCAGCGCGAGTTCCGCCGCATCTGGCCGTTCTTTCGCGACCGCCGCATCGACGCCTACGGCGAAATCACGCGGCGACTGCGCGACTGAAGCGCCCCGCGCGGAAGCGCGCGAAAACGTTCCCGCGCGGCGACTTCTTTTTTTTTCTGACCGCCCCGAAAAACGGAGCGCGAGGAGAAAGCCATGGCGAAGAAAAAACGCTCGTTCCCGCCGGCGGCGAAGCGCGGCGCCCGCGTGCTGATTCTCGGCTCGCTGCCGGGCGAAGCGTCGCTGGCGAAAAACGAATATTACGCGTTCCCGCGCAACGCGTTTTGGGAAATCGCGGGAACGCTCTTCGGCTTTCCGCCGGACGCGCCCTACGCCGCGCGCATCGAGGCGCTGACCGACGCGGGCGCGGCGCTTTGGGACGTCGTCGGCGCGGGAACGCGCGACGGCAGTCTCGACAGCGGCATCCGCGACGTCGAGCCCAACGACGTTCCCGCGCTGCTCGAAGAATTTCCCGGCATCGAAAAAATCCTCTGCAACGGCGGCGCCGCGCATCGCCTGCTGAAAAAACATTTCCCCGAACTTTTCGCGCGGAAAAATCTCGCCGTTTTTCTTCTGCCCTCGACGAGCCCAGCCGCCGCGCGCCTTTCCCGCGAAGAGAAACTCGCCCGCTGGCGCGCCGCCCTCCTCGCCTGAGCGCCTCAGAACGGCGTTCCCGCCCTCGCCGCTTCCGTTCCCGCGGCCTCCCCGAACAGAAGCGGGAACGGTTCTTCCGCCTCCGCGGCGCAAGCGCTTAAGCCGAGCCTGCGTCGAAAATCCAGAAAGCGGGGATATTTTCGAAATTTCAATTTTGCGGGCGCGCGCGATTTCCAAAAAGCGTTGATCCTTCTCGATGCCGAGAAAGCGCCGGTTCAGCAGATTCGCGGCGATGCCCGTCGTCGCGCTTCCGGCGAACGGGTCGAGAATCCAAGCCCGTTCCCGCGTCGACGCCAGAATCATTCGCGCGAGAAGCGGGAGCGGCTTTTGCGTCGGGTGCTTCCCGCAGCGTTTCTCCCACGAAGCGGCCGCCGGCAAAGGCCACACGTCGCGCATCTGTTTTCCTCCGTTGAGTCCCCGCAGCAGCGCGTAATTGAAAAAATGAGGAATTTTCTCAGATTTGCGCGCCCAAACGACGAATTCGCTCGAATGCGTGAAACAGCGGCAGGACAAATTCGGCGGAGGATTCGTTTTCGCCCAGGTGACGATGTTCAGGAGCTTGAAATCCAACTCTTTCAAGATTCTGACGACGCTGAAAATGCTGTGATGCGTTCCGCTGATCCAAATCGTTCCCGCGGGCGCAAGTTTTTTGCGCGCTTCTTCGAGCCAAGCGCGCGTGAACGCTTCGTCCTCGCCCAAGCCGCGGGAACGATCCCAATCGCCTTTGTTCACGGAGACGACCTTGCCGGCATGCACCGAAAATCCGTCGTTCGAAAGGAAATAAGGCGGATCCGCGAAAATCATGTCGAAAGCGAAATCGAACGAACGCAGCAGCTCGACGCAGTCGCCCTGCAGCAAGATGAAATCTTTGTCCGCCGATTTGAAAAAATTCGGGATCATCAAGACTTCCTTTCCGAAACCGGCAACCCGAGCTTCCAAAGCGGAATGTGCTCGAAATAATAAAAACACCGAACGCTGATGATGTAGTCGAGCACGTCCTTGTATTGGGGCTGACGGAACCAGTCGCTCAGCAAATAAATGTATTCGACGTCAATGTTCGCCGGAGCGAGCAGCCGCGCATACTGCTTCTTTTTGAAGTCGCAGGTCTGCAGCTTCTCGTCGACGGATCCCGCGACACGCTGAAATTTGCATTCGATGACGTAAAGCGTGTTGCGGACGATGACGAATATGCTGTCGTCCGGCAAAAGCTTCTTTGACACGTGCCGCCGCCAATCGATGCCGAGTTCTTCCAAAAATCCGTAAAATGCGTGTTTCTTGAAAATTCTCGCGATTTTCTCTCCGTTGAAAAAAACGTTCCCGTCGGAAACGGAATATCCCCGGTAGCCCTGAAGGAACGTCGCCAGATCCGTCTTTCCCTCAAACGCGAGCCCCGTCGCCGTATTCGCGCCGCCTCTTCCGCCTTCAATCATGCGCGTGCCTTTCGTTTTCAGAAGTTGGAAATCAGCACCTCGGCCAGCTTGCCGCGCTTGGCGGGATCGGCGTTGACCATGCGGGACGCAAGCACGCGGCGAACGCGAAAGCCGGCGTAAAGCGATTCGAAAAAAGACGTTCCCGCCGCGCTGCGCGCATCGGAGTTGCTCAGCACCCATTTCGCGCCGCGGGCATCGAGTTCCCGGCAAAAATCGCGCAGACGAATCTGCGCGGCGTCGTCGAATCCGCCTTTCGCATAAGCATTGAAGTTCGACGTTTCGCTGAGAGGCTTATAGGGCGGATCCAAATAATAAAGCGTATTTTCGCCCGCATACCGAAGCGTTTCCTCAAAATCTCCGCAAAGAATTTCTGCGCGGCTCAAAAGTTCGCTGTCGGCGCGAAGCGTTTCCGCGTCGCAAATTTTCGGATTCTTGTATTTGCCGAACGGGACGTTGAACTCGCCGCGCGCGTTCACGCGGAAAAGCCCGTTGAAACAAGTGCGATTCAAGAAAATCAGCAGCGCGGGAACACGAATTCCGCCTAACCGCCGCTCCCGAATCAACGCGTTGAACTCGTTTCTGCGGGCGAGAAAAAATTCGCGCCGCGCATCGCCGGAACTCGGAAGAGAAAAAAACTCCCGCTCAATTCCCGCGAGTTCCGCGATGAGCTTCTCCGTTTCGTCGCGGACGCAGATGTACGCCGCCATCAGCGCAGGATTGACGTCGCAGACGACTGCGCGAGCGACGTCTTCCCGTTCCCGCAGCAGCCGAAAAAGAACGGCGGCGCCGCCTGCGAACGGCTCCACATACGTCATCGGAATCCCGTTCCCGGCGGAAAACTTCCTCGGCGGGAACGCAGAGAAAATTTCGTCGAGAAGCTGAGTCTTCC
>DVOG01000027.1 GCA_018713755.1 Candidatus Spyradosoma merdigallinarum
GTCGAGCACCGTTCCCGCCGCGTCGTCGAATTCGACGTTTCCGCGCGCGTCCGTGCGCAGCAGCAGCGTCGCGAGCGCGCGGGAACGCGCGTGTTCCGCCGCGAGCTTCTTCAGGTCGAGCGCGGCGAAGACGTCGCCGTTGAACAGGAGCAGATTTTCGTCGTCGGGGGAAAGCAGAGGCTCGATGTTTTTCAGCCCGCCGCCGGTGTCGAGCAGCACGGGCTCGTGCACGAACGCGACGGGAGCGCCGCGGTAGGTTCCCGTCGGAAATTTTTCCGCGTAGACGCCGGCGGCGTGGTGCGTGTTGACGATGAAGCGTTCCGCGCCGCAGGCGAGCAGCGCGTCCATCGCGCGGCACAGAATCGGCTTGCCTCCGAGCGGGAGCAGCGGTTTCGGGCAACGGTCCGTCAGCGGGCGCAGGCGCGTTCCCAGGCCCGCGCCGAGCAGGAATGCGGTTTTCGGGAAGCTCATTGCAGCGCGGAAAACATGACGGGGAAAACGTCGTCGGCGGGAACGCCGTTCCAAAGCTCGAACGCGAGCGCGCCTTGCCAGGCGAGCATGGCGCGTCCGTCGTCGGCGGGCATGCCGCGTTCCCGCGCGGCGGCGACGAGGGCGCTTGCGCCGTGCGCGCCGTAGGTCGCGTCGTAGACTGCGGCGTCGGGCGGGAGCAGTTCCGGCGGGAGCGGCGGCGGGTCGCCGGGCTTCAGTCCGAGCGGCGTCGCGTTGACGACGAGCGCGCCGTCCGGGAACGCATTTTTTTCCGCAGGAGAAAATTCGCCGCGGAACGAAATTTCCGTATCCGGAAAGCGGATACGCAAGCGCCGCGCGAGCGACTCGCCGCGCTCGCGGGAGCGGTTGACGACGGCGAGCGATGCGCAGCCCGCTTCCAGCGCGGCGGCGGCGATTGCGCGCGCCGCTCCTCCCGCGCCGAGCAGCACGACGGGCGTTCCCGCGAGCTTCCGGCGCAGGCGCGTTTCCGCCGCGCGGACGAAGCCGCGGCCGTCGGTGTTTTCGCCGCGCCAGCCGTCGCGCGCGTCGTCGCGGACGAGCGTGTTCGCCGCGCCGGCGGTTTCCGCTTCGGAGGAAATTTCCTTCAGCAGCGGGAGCGCGGCGACTTTGTGCGGAATCGTCAGATTCAGGCCGAGAAAATTTTTTTCGAAGAAAAGCGGCAGCGTTTCCGCGAGTTCTTCGGGGGCGATTTCGAAGCGGAAGTAGCGCCGCCCGTCGGCGGGCAGGCGTTCCCGCATCGCGTCGAAGGCGGCGTTGTGCATTTTCGGCGAAAGCGAGTGCGCGATCGGCTTGCCGAGCACGGCGAAGCTCGGCTCTTCCCGGCGCAGGGCGCGCAGGTCTTCCGCCGCGTAAGTTTTTTCGGAACAGAACATCGTTCCCGCAAGTTTACCCGTTCCCGCGCCGCGGCGGAAGCGCATTCGTCGCTCCCGTTTCCGTCGCCTTCGCCGTCGGAGAGTTTTCAGGGCGCGTAGCGGGAGGGCGTGATCCAGCGGAAGGCGATGCGCGAGGCGAATCTTCCGAGCTGTTCCCGCATGAGCGCGTTGCGCGCGTCTTCTCCGCCTTCCCGCTTCGCGGGGTTCGCCAAATCGCGCGAAAAATAGTCTTCTTCGCCGCCGGAGGAAAATCCGTCGAGCCCGGCGACGGCGACGTCGGCGACGCCCGCGCGCTCCAGCAGCGCGAAAAGCATCAGCGCCGCGTTGTCCGCCAGCGCGGAGTCGTTCAGATACGAAGCGTAGTCCGCGCGCAGCGCGTCCGCCGGCGCGTTCGGCACGTTCGAGGTCAGGATGACCTGCGTTCCCGCGGGAACGGAAAGTTCGGAAAAGCGTTTCGCGTTGCTGACGAAGATGAAATCCGCGCGGATGTCCGGCGGCGCGGCATTGATCGCGACGACGATGGGTTTTTCCTCTTCGATGAATTTGCGGATGGACGGCGCTTCCGTGACGAGGCTTTTCCCCGGCGCCAGCACCAGCAGCTTTCGCCCGGAAAACGCTGCGCGCAGGCGTTCCCGCGCGGGCGCGTCGTCGATCGCGTGCGCCTGATACTGCAAGTAAAGCCGCTCGATGACGGTTTTGTCATATTCGTTGCGCTTTTCGGGCGGGATGCGCTTCAGGAGCGCGTCGATTCCCGTCACGGGGAGCGTCTGCTTGCTCAGCAGAAACGAAGCGTAGTTGGGGTGGCAGCGGTTCACCGCGGCGAGGTAATACGGCACGCTGTAGCCCCAGGGCGAGCGCGCGAAGATGCGGCTGACGCGTTCGTCGATGACGCGCAGGACGGGAATGAGGTCGTAGCGCCCGGGCTCGCGGTCGTTGAGGTGGCGCATCATGAGCTCCGTGCAGAGATTTCCTGCGCCTCTTCCCATGCCGAAAACGCAGGTGTCGATGATGAACGTGCGCGCGCTCGGAATCGCCATCACTTCGAGCGCGTTCGCGAACGAAAGCTGCAGATTGTTGTGCGAATGGAAGCACAGCGCGACGTCCGGATGCAGGTTGTGGTCGATGAGCATGCACAGCCGCGCGACGTCCCGCCGCTTCATCGCGCCGAGCGTGTCCACGATCGCGAACGCGAACGGGCGCATCGCGTTTACGCTTTCGACGATTTCGAGAAATTCCCGGTCGCCGTAGGCGTCCGCTCCCGTGGGATTCACGCTGACGAGGTAGCCGAGCTCCTGCGCCCTGCGGCAGAATTCCAGCGCGGCGGCGCGCTCGTTTTTCTTGAAGGTGACGCGGATGCCGTCGATTCCGCCGCGCTCCCGCGGAGGAATTTTTTCTATCGGATATTTTCCGAAAACGACCATGCCGAACG
>DVOG01000177.1 GCA_018713755.1 Candidatus Spyradosoma merdigallinarum
TCGTGGGCTCGGAGATGTGTATAAGAGACAGGAGTTCCCGTTCTTTACAAAATTTCTACTCTTGTAGATGACTGCGAGGTCATGCAGATCTGCGGGGTTCCCGTTCTTTACAAAATTTCTACTCTTGTAGATTCGGCCATCTTCAGGATGACATCCTTGTTCCCGTTCTTTACAAAATTTCTACTCTTGTAGATATCCTCCGTTCTTCTTCGCGTGCCGCAAGTTCCCGTTCTTTACAAAATTTCTACTCTTGTAGATTTGGGAAATTGCGTCGAAAATCATTTCGTGTTCCCGTTCTTTACAAAATTTCTACTGTTGTAGATGATGCGCCAGAGCAGGCGCGTCGCTCGTTCCCGTTCTTTACAAAATTTCTACTGTTGTAGATTGGTCGATTTTTTTCATTTTTTTTCGTTCCCGTTCTTTACAAAATTTCTACTTTAAGTGTGTCCGCCAGCGCCGCGTTTTCGCTGAGCACGCGCGCCAGCGCGTCGCCTTCCGCCGCGCCCGGGTAAGCCTGCGCGCAGAGCGCGCAGAGCACGTCGCCCTGCCTCGTGCGGTACCACTTGCCCGCGGTCGGCGTTTCCGCGTAAAGGCTCTCCACGGTCTGCGCCGTCTTCTCGTTTTCGTATTTCTTCCATGTTTCGGCGAAGCTTTTCGCGCGCGCTTCCCGCGCTGACGCGTTGAGCTCAAGCACGGAAAGCGACGCCTCGTTCGCGTCCCCGGGCTCGGACAAGTCTTCCGCGAGCGAAAGCGTGAACGCCACGCGAAGCGGCGTTCCGTCCTCGAGCCACACCGTCTCATCCTCGCTCAGGCTCTCGGCCGCAAACTTCCCGAACACCTCTCCGTTCCCGGACACCAGCCAGCAGCTCTCGCCGCTTTCGGCAAGCCCGCGCAACGTTTCCAGATCCGCGCGCCCGACGATTTTCGCCGCCCCTGCGGCCGTCTCCGGCTCCGCGAGCAGACGCGTCGGGAAAAGCGTCCCCGAAAGCGTCACCTTTCGCGAAGGCCGACCCGTGAACTGCAGCGAAGGCTGCCCGCCCAGGCGCGCCTGCGACGCAAGCGTCGCGCCGAACGTCTTTTTCAGCGAATTGAACGCGAGCGCGTCCACGCCGAATTTCAAATCTCCGAACATCAACGGCACAAACATGATTTCGCCTTTCTCTTGTTTTTTTTGAAGAAGAACATTAGGATGCGCCCATGAAACGCAGTCTCTTCGTCAAATCTCTCGCGCTCTTGCTCGCCGCGCTTTCGATCGCCGCGGTTCCTTCGGCCTCGACCGAAGTCGACGTCTCGAAAGTTTTCGGGCGTATCCGCATCACCGACGGCGTCGCCGATTTCGACGTGAGAATCGTCGAAAACTTCCCGGACCTGCGCGTGAGGGTCGTGGACAGCTTGCCGAACAGATGCGGGCAGTGGGAATTCGTCACCTTCGCGGAGGATTTCACGGTTTGTTTTGTGGAACACGGGGAAGATTTCACGGTTGAGTTCGTCGAAAATTTCGAGGGGTTGCCCTGATCAGAATTCCAGGTTCATTTTCAGTCCGGCGGAGTCGAGCGTGAACTCCGCCTTTTTCACGCGCCACTCGCCGGAAGCGAGCGCGTCGCGCGTTCCCGTGATTCTGACGAAGCCCTCCGCGCACACGCTCAGGTTCGCCGGTGCGGTGAGCTTGCCGGTCTTCGCTTCGCGGTTCAGCTCCGCGAGGCGGTTTTCCGCCGCCAGCCGCGCGCTTTCTTCGCTGTCGTATTCGTCTTTGAGTTCGTCGTAAGGCTCGCCCTTGCCGACCGTCACAAAGTGCAGCGAGGCGTCCTCTACGCTGTGCCACTTCGCCTTCACGCCCTGATACTTGTCCGCGCGCTCCGCCGTAAACTCCCCCGACGTGATTTCCGAGACCGGAATCGCCACAGGCTCCGCGCCTTGCCCGCCGCTCGTTCCCGCCTCGCCCGCGCTCGCGCCTTCCTGCGCCTGCGGCATGTCCTTTTCGGGATTGAACAGCATCAGATACCCGTTGAACGCCTTCAGCTTCGCGCGCACAATGTCCGCCGCACGCCGAAGAAACGACCCGTCCGTCTCCGCGTGCTGAACAAGACATTCCCGCGGAAGCGGCGCGCCGCAAAGCGACGCGCCGCACTTCGCCGCGTAGCCGTTTTCCGACGCGATTTTGGAGAGCACGGAGTCGAGCGCGTCCGTCTCGGCCCATTCGCGCGAACGCAGCGTCTTGAAGAGCTCCTTCTGCTTGTCTTCCCCGCCCGAGGCGCGCGAGACGGCCTTGCACGTGAGCTCCACCGACGCCGGCGAAAGCGTCGTCTTCACCTTGTGCGCGTAAAACAGCCCGAAATCGCGCAGCGGCTCGCCGGCGTAGCCCAGCGCAAAGCGAATCCTGCATTCCGGGAACGGAATTTCCATGCGCCCGTCCGCGTTTTCGAATTTGAGCGTGAGCGCGTCCGCGCTCCAGCCCGCCCCGTCCGTCACCTTCGCGCTCAAAAGCCGCGCGCCCAGCGTCGCCGTCGCGTCCTCTCCGTCCAGTTCCAGCGTGAAGCTCGCCTTTTTCATGATGCCGCGTCCTTTCAGAAGATGAAGCGGTGGGGGCGCGTCGAGTTGCGCACGCAGGCGATGTCCGAGCCGCGCGCGTGGACGCGCTCGATCGGTTGCGTCCCCCGGTAGATGCCCCCGAAGCATTCGTGGCAAGTGCACGGGATGAACGCGACGCCCTCCGCGCGCGTCGTCGTCTCCGTCTCCGTCAGCGTCGCAAGCAGCACGGCGGCTTCAACCTCGCGCGTGCGCACAAGCTCCGTTTCCGTCTCCAAAAGCAGCGTCTCGAAAAGTATCGTCGTCAGCGCCGTCTCCGTTTCCGTGAACGTGAGCGTCGTCGTCTCCGTCTCCACGGGAACATAGGTCTGCGTCAGCGTCGCCGTCGGCACGCACAGAATCAAAGACATCGTCGTCGGGCGGCTCGGCATCGATGCGCCCGGTCCGGGCTACTGCCATTTCCCGCTCGGCCGCGGGAACGAATGGTTCGACCAGCTCACGGCGGAACGCAAGGTCGTCCGCTACGAAAAAGGACGCGCGAAAATCGATTGGGTCAAGGACGCGGAAAAGCGCAACGAGGCGCTGGACTGCCGCGTTTACGCCTTCGCCGCGCTGCGCCTGGAATCACCGGACTGGCAGCGCGAAGGCTACGCGCTCAAAAAGCGCGCGGAGGCGGAAGCCGCTCCCGCAGCCGTTCCCGCAGCGGACGAATCCGCAGCGGAGCGCCCCGCCGCGCGCAAAATTCCCGCGGGGCGCCCGTTGTTTCCGGCTGCCGGCAAGGCGCAGCCGCCTCCAGCCGCGCCGCAAAAGCAGACCTCCGTCCTCGCGCGCCTTTCCGCGCTGCGCCGCCGAAGGTGAGCACGAGAAAACTTGAAGTTACGCCGCTTGTTCATAAAATAAGAAACCATGCCAACTCCAGAAATAACCGTCCGAATTCAGGATTTCCGCGCGATTAAAGATGCCGATCTGAAATTGAACGGGCTCACTGTGCTTTCAGGGCTCAACGGATCCGGAAAAAGCACAATCGCCAAAACGCTGTATTACGCAATCAAAACCGCGCTGAATTACGAAACGATTCTGGACAAGCTGCTTTTTGACGAAATCGAAGCGGTCATGGAACGATACTGCTTCTTTCTTCGAAATCTGATGACGTCAATGATTCGAGGCGGAGCCCTTGATCACGCCGAAAAAATCGATCCGACGTATTTGCTGAAAGAAAACGACAGCGCAGAATTATTCGCCGCCGTCGACCGCATATTCGCCGCTGCCGCTTTTTTGGAGAACAAAATCAGCAAAGTGGCCGACGAAAAAAAACGGAAATTCTTCTTATCGCTCCTCTCCCGCGCCGATAGTTTGCTTGTATTTTCCGGAAGCAAAAATCCGCCTTCAAATTCAACGCACGGCGAAATCACGGAGTCTTTTTCAAGAGACCTTTCCGAGGCGACAGACAAAAACGAAAAGCAAAAAGAAAAGAGAACGCTCAATTCTTTTATAAAACTTTGCGCCACCGTTGCGAGAATTGAAATCCCGTCAAGTTTTTCTTACACGGAAAACGGCATTGAAATTTTCGACAAACAGGAAAAAACCGTCCGTCCGATTCAAGAAATTGAGATGGCTTACTATATTGATACTCCTTGGATTATTGATTTTTTGGGAAAGCCAACTCCGGATATTCACACTCACTGGCGTGAAACGCTTATGACGATTTATGAGCCGGACGATTTTGTCAAACACAGCCTTGTCGCCGAAAATATTGCAAAAACGATAAGAGGTTATGCCTTACGTAAAAAAGAAGATCCCCGTTTATTTTTCGAGCGCGATGACAAAAAAAATTTTCTCTTGCGTGATGTTGCAACGGGAATAAAAGGCTTCAGCATCATTCAACGTCTTGCTGAAAAGCATGCGTTTGACGAAAAAACGTTGCTTATTCTTGATGAGCCGGAATCACATCTTCATCCGCAATGGATTGTGGAATACGCCCGCATTCTTGTGCTAATGCAAAAAGAACTCGGAGTCAAGATGCTCATCGCAAGCCACAGTCCGGATATGATTGACGCGCTACAAACCTTTTCGGAAAGCGCAGGGATAGCAGATCGAACGAACTTCTACCTTGCGGAAGAATCTGCTTCCGACTCGTTCTTGTATACCTACGAACCGCTCGGGAACTCAATCGCGAAGATTTTTAAGGTGTTCAATGTCGCGGCTACAAGAATCGCGAACTACGAAAAGGACCTCGGCAAAAATGCAGATTAAGATTGATGAATCTGTTTTGCGGAAGACAGAGGTTTTTTCCGAAGTTCTCGAAGATGCAAATAGACGCAATGGCATCGCGCCGGATTTAGCATGCGGAATACGTGAGGAATACGGCGATCCAATTCCCAAGGAAGACAAAGATGCCATCGATAATCTTTCAGGGCTTGGCGTTTGTTTACGCGGTGATCACGTCATAAAACATCCGCCCTACAAAACCCCGGACATAATAACAGGCGGGTTTTCGGTGGAAACAGAGAGCGAAGTTGTTTACTTAGCGGAGTGTAAGTTCAACACCGAGAAGCCGGATAATATTTTTGGAAAATCAAAAGAGTTCCGTAAGTCGGTTTCGGATAAATTCCAAGTTGTCGACGCAAACATTTGGGATATTTACTCCCCAAATAAAAAGTTCTTCGTCTTGTTTCCTCATAAAAACGCAGAACTGGCAAAGCGACGAATGAGAGCGCTTCAAAAAGCATCTGAAGGAGACGAACTGGAGATAGCCAAGTCTTTTACTGTTTGTAATTTAACAGAGTTTCGAGACTATTTTGTTTAGGATTGGGGATTATTCAGGCACGATTTTAAAAACGTCGATAGTTCGCGCTATCGGCGTTTTTTGTTTTTTGCAGAAACGCAATTTTTTCAAAAAAAGGGTGACATGAGCGGGAACACTTTTTTCGGCGTTTTGTCGTAAACTGCGCGGCGTCATGAGTTACAATCACGGAGTAAAAATCAACGAGACGGACACGGGCGCGCAGGCGATTTCCACGGTCGGCGGCTCGGTCATCGGCATTGTGGGCACGGCGCCCGAGGCGGACGCGGAAACGTTCCCGCTCGGCGCGCCGGTCATGGTCGCCGCGAGCAAAAGCAAGGCGGCGAAGCTCGGCGCTGCGGGCACGCTGCTTTCGGCGCTCAATCACATTTTCGCGCAGGCGGGGGCGCAGGTCGTCGTCGTGCGCGTCGAAGACGCGGGCGAAGGCGAGGAAGCGCAGACGAAGGCGAACGTGATCAAGGGGGCGGACGCGCTGCTCGCGGCGGAAGCGGCGACGGGCTACGTGCCGCGGCTGCTCATCGCGCCGGGCTTTTCGCAGGACAAAGCCGTCGCCGACGCGCTGGTCTCCGCCGCGGAAAAGCTTTCCGCGGTCGTTTTCGCGGACTGCCCGGGCACGACGCAGGAAGAGGCGTTCGCCTACAAGGAAGAATTCGGCTCCGACCGGCTGATGCTCCTGTTCCCGCAGGCGACGTATTTCGACGCCGAGACCGCGGCGGACGCGCTCGCGCCGCTTTCGCCGCTGGCGGCGGGCCTGCAGGTCAAGGTCGACTCCGAGAAAGGCTTCTGGTGGTCGCTCTCGAACCAGACGCTCAACGGCATCACGGGCACGACGCCGCTCATCGACTTCCGCAACGGCGACGCGACGTGCACGGCGAACATGCTCAACGAGAAGCAGATTTCGACGGTGATCCGGCGCGACGGCTTCCGCTTCTGGGGCTCGCGCACGTGCTCGAGCGGGACGACGTTCGCGTTCCTCCCGGTGCGGCGCACGAGCGACATGATCAACCTTTCGATTCAGGACGCGTGCCTGGAGTTCATCGACCGCCCGATCTGCAAGGCGACGCTCGACGCCGTCGTCGATTCCGTGAACGCCTACCTGCGCACGCTCGTTTCGCAGGGCGCGATTCTCGGCGGCGAGTGCTTCGTCGACGAAGACATGAACCCCGCCTCCGAGCTCGCGCAGGGCAAGGTGCGCTTCTCCTACCGCTTCACGCCGCCGGCGCCGATGGAGGACATGCAGTTCGACTCGGCGACCGTCACGGACTACTACGACGCCGTCTTCGGCGCCTGAAGAACTTTTTTTTTCATCACAAAAGGGAACACTAAAACGCCATGGCAGCAGCAGAAGACATTCTGAGAAACTTCAACCTCTTCATCGACGGCATCGGCTACGCCGGGAACGTCGAAAGTTTTACCCCGCCGAACCTCGCGCTGGCGACGGAAGACTTCACGGCCGCGGGCATGATCGCGCCGCTGGAAGTCGAGACGGGACTGTTGAACAAGCTCGAGGCGAGCTTCACGCTCACGAAGATCGCGCCGGAAGTGGAGGCGCGGCTCGGGAACTGGCTCAAGCCGATTTCGCTGACCGCGCGCGGGGCGATTCAGGACTTCGACGGCAACGTCAAGGAATGCGTCGTGAAGCTCACGGGCAAGATCAAGAGCGTCGAGGCGGGCGAGTGGACGCCGGGCGCCGCGGTGAAGCCCAAATACAACATGAGCGTCTACTACTACCACAAGACGATCGCGGGCGTTGTCGTGCACATCGTGGACGTGAAGAACATGGTCGCCGTCATCGGCGGCACGGACATCTTCGCGGACGTGCGCAAGGCGCTGGGCATCGAGACCAGCGCGGCGAGCATCGGCGCGAACGTGGTCGGCATCTGACGAGGAGGCGCGGACATGGAAGCGGAAATCACGCTGAAGCATCCCGTCAAAAGCCCGGACACGGGCGCGGAAATCGCGCGGGTCTGCCTGCGCGAGGCGAAGGCGGGAGACTTGTTCGCCGTGGCGAAGCTGCGGGACGCGACGCAGGAAGAGCGCTCTTTGGAACTGGTGCGCCGCTGCGTGACGAACCTCTCGCCGCGCGAGCTCGAAGAGCTTGCCCTGCCGGATTTTCTCGAACTTGTCGCGCGGGTCAACGCCGGCGCGCCAAATTTTCCGTCACGGAGCTCCGGAGAGGATACCTGATCCTCGCGGACGCGACGGGCTGGCAGCCGAGCGAAATCGACGCGCTCGACGTCTCCGACTTCGTCAACTACCTCCTGCTGCTGAAAGATTCGGCCTGATTTACGGGGCGCCGAAGAAGATTTGGGTGAAGAGGCTGTATGCGGCGACCCCGACCAGGAAAAGCACGATGCAGGACACCGCGATGATCCAGAGCGTCGCGCCCGCCACGACCACGAAGCAAATGCAGTAGTGCACCTTTTTGAAGAAAGATACCGTAAGATCCGAGAACTCTTCGAACATCGCCGTCCCTCCTGAAGACGCAGTCTACGAGGGGCGCATAAAACCGTCAACACAAACACGCCATGTCGATGACTCAAACTGCCGTCTCCTTCATTCTCGGCGCGTCGCTGAGCGCCGGGTGGGTCGGAGCGTTTTCAAAAGCCACGGACGACCTGAAGGGCCTTTCGGAGAACCTGAAGCGCGGCTCCGCGGCATTGGACGCGTTTTCCGCGAGCCGCGAAAAAATGGAGAACGCGTCCGCCGCGCTCCGCCGCAACCGGGAACAGATCGGCGGCGAAGAACCCACGCGCGCGCAGCGGGCGGTCCTTAAAACCCTTGAAGGCAATCTCCGGAAAACCACCGAGGCCTTCAACGCCTCGACGCGGGCCCTTCTCCGGCTCAAAGACGGCTGGGCGAACGCATTCTCGTTTTCCGGAATCGACGCCGCGCGCAAGGAACTGACGCAGGCGGAGCGGGCCCTGGAAAAATTTCAGCAAAAACTCAAAGACAAGACTCCCACCGCGGATCAGATCCGCGAACAGCAGCGCCTCGCAAAAAACGTCGGCATCGCCCGAGAAGAATTCAGCAGGCAAGAGCGAAAGGTCCGGGACTGGCGCGACGCCATGAACGCCGCGTTCGTCAACGTCGCGCGCGTGACGCGCCAGGTGCGCATCGCGGATTTTTCCCAAAAAATCACCGAGCAGACGGCGGGCCTGAAATCCTCTTTCGCCGCGCTGAGCGAACACGCGAGGTCTTTCGCGACGCTGGTTACCGCGGGCTTCGTCGCGGGAGTCTCGAATACCGCGCGGACGCTGGACGCGCTCGCGCGAACGGCGGAGAACCTGGGCGTTTCCACGGAAACGCTGCAGCGCTTCCAGTTCGCGGGAACGCGCGCGGGCATTTCCGCGGAAAAGCTCGCCGACTACCTCACGGAAATGAACAAGCGCGTTTCCGAGGCGGCGGCCGGAACCGGAGAAGCCGGGAAGGTGCTGGAAGAACTGGGTCTCTCGGCGCAGGCGCTCAACGGCGCGGACGCCGTGCGCAAGTTCGAGCTCATCGCGAAGGCGATGTCGAAGGTCGAAAACTCCGCCGACCGCGCGCGCATCGCGGACAAGCTTTTCGGCGGCGAGGCCGTGAAAACCGTTCCCGAGCTGGTGCGCAGGGGCTGGACGCAGATCGCCGCGGACATG
>DVOG01000178.1 GCA_018713755.1 Candidatus Spyradosoma merdigallinarum
TGCCGGAAGAGGCGGAGCGCGAAATCCGCGCGACGGCGCGGGAACGCCGCGCGGAGGTCTTCTCCGTGCGGGAAGTCTTCGGTAATGAAAAATCGGATACGAAGGATTTTCCCGAGACTAATCTCTTCGGCGTCTGCCAGCGCGGGAACGCCGCCGCCGCGCTGACGGCCGCAAAAATCTTTCTCGAAAAAATCGGCGGAATCCGCTTCGACGAAACTCTCGCGCGGCGCGCGCTGAAATGCGTCGCGTGGCGCGCCCGCTGGGAAAAAATCGAGCTGGCGGACGGGCGGCGGATCGTCGTCGACGTCGCGCACAACGCGGAGGGCGCGGCGGCGATCGCGTCGTCGCTGGAGACGCTCGTCCGCGAGACGGGCGCGCGTCCGCAGATCATCACGGGCGTTCTCGGCGCGGAACGGGCGCGGCCGCTGCTGGAAGTTTTCTCGAAATACGCCGCGGCGCTGCATTTCGTGCGTCCGGAGCAGGAGCGCGCCTGTTCCTTCGACGAGCTGCGCCGCTGCGTTCCCGCCGACTTCCGCGGGAGCGTCTCCGAAACGAGCGTCGAAGCGCTGTTCCCGCGCGCGGGAACGTGCTCGCTGGAAACGCCGCGCGGCGAAGCGATCGTCGCCGCGGGTTCCTGCTATCTCGCGGGAGAAATCATCGCGGCGCTCGAAGGAACGGCGTCCGACACGGCGCTGCAGGACAAAATTCTTCCGAAAAAATGAGCGGCGCGAACACGGATTCTTTTTCGCGGCAAGACGCCGCGCGCGCGTTCCCGCCGCCGGGAGCGCAGGCGAAAAACGCGCCGCTGATCGACCTCGCGGAGCTCCCGTCGTGGATCGTCGAAGAAGACGCGGATTTTCTCGCGTTCAGCAAACCGGGCTGGGTCGTGTGCCATCCGTCAAAAAACGGACCGCTCTCGAGCCTCGTCGGCGCCGTGCGGGAATGGCGCGGCGGCGCGACGATGCATCTCGTCTCGCGGCTGGACCGAGAAACGAGCGGCATCATTCTCATCGCGCTCAACCGCGAGGCCGCGAGCAAAAGCCAAAAGGCCGTCGAGCGGCGCATGGTCTCGAAGACGTATCTCGCGATTTTGGAGGGCGAAATGCGCGAACCGCAGCTCGTCGACGCGCCCCTGCGCCCGGACACGGCGAGCCCCGTCCTCGTCAAGCAATGCGTCGGGAACGGTCCCGACGCGCGAACGGCGGTCTCGTTCTTCGAACCGCTGTATCGCGGGAACGGATACACGCTCGCGCGAGTCGAGCTGCACACGGGGCGCAAGCACCAGATCCGCGCGCACGCGCAGCATATCGGGCACTGCGTCGTCGGCGACAAGCTTTACGGGCGCAACGAACGGCTTTATCTCGAATTCTGCGAAAAGGGCTGGACGGATCGCTGCGCGCGGGAGCTCGAAATGCCGCGGCAGGCGCTTCACGCGGCGCGCCTCGTCTTCAAAAGTCCGGATTTTCAGAGAACGTTTTCGGCGCCGCTCCCGCAGGACATGCGGGATTTCTGCCTTGAAAAAATCGGCGTTCCCGCCGAGCAGCTCGACCGTCTTCTCGACGACTGAAGACGAAACGCCCTCGTTTCGCGCCGCGCAAAAAAAAAAGGGTGTGGCATAGAACAGGCAGAGAAGGAGGCACCTCTGCTAAGCTGAGATGCGACGGATTTCGCCGCCTCGTCGCGCAGCTGCGCGCAAAGCTCCTTCGCGTTCTCCAGCCCGCCGACCAGCGGCGCAAGCCGCGTCGCCGCATCCTCGAAGCGCGAAAACTGCTCCAGCGGCGTCCGCAGCCAGCTCCCGAGCTCCTGCACAATCCGTCCCGTATTGCGGATCGCGGACGTCCTTGCGGCAAGCTCCTCCCACCTGGACTTTGTTTCCTTGAGCGTTTTGTTGACGGTTTTGAAGCTGTCCGAAATCTTTTCGGCGGTTTGGCCGATCGTCTGCTGAAGATTTGTGATCGCCTTCTGAAATTCTGCGGTGTTCGCTCCTATCGTGATGTTGATGCCCGGCATAATTCTTTATTGACTTTTTTAGAACGAGCCCTTAAAGGGGCGTCATGTTTCACAGCGGATATACAACGGAAGAATCGAATCGCTTATTGTTAAGGGATGTGGGAAATCTCATCCTCTTTTCTTCCGCAATCTTTGGAATCGTGGTATACCCTTGGCTCTTTTGGTTTTACGTCGTTTGCGGAGTGATCTGCGTGTCCTGTTTTATTTATGTAAAATTTTTCAAAAAAAAAAGCAGCCGCCGAAAGAAGAAGAAAAAGAGTGAAGATTGATGAAGGTTGAGAGCTTGGAGTTGAAATGTTGATTCGCGCGAAGCGCGAGGATTCTCCCCTTTAAGCTTTAAGCGTTAAGCTCTAACCTTTATCTTCCCTTTAAGCTTTCTTTTCTCCTTGAGCAACCGCACGGCCTCGTCGAGTTCGGCTTTTTCCTCCGGAGTCTTTTTCGCCCACTTCGTCGCCGCTCCGGAATAAAGCAGCGCGCAGTGCGCGTATTGGTAGAGCTTCGCGAGAGGCATTTCCAGCATCTCCCGCTCGCTGAATTTCATTTCGCGCCCGACGGCGAAAAGCAGGCTTACGACGCCGCCGGGCCGGGCGCGTTTTTTGACGCCGGCAGGTTCGCGTCGGGAATCGCCTCCGCCTGCGCCGCGCGGACGGCGGCGGCGTCGCCCGTAATCGCCGCGACGATCTCGGGAATCTTTTTCGCGGGAACGCGCGCGCAAAACGCGTCGGCCGCCTCGGCGAATTCCTCGCGCGGGGCGCGGTAGAGCAGCCGGCGCACCAAGTCCGGCGCGGCGGCGTGGATGAAGATGAACTCGGCGATGTCGGAAAAACCCAGGTGCCGCGCGGCGCCGCGGATTGCGCTTCTGACGGTGCTCGCGGGCGAGCTCGCCGTTCCCGTGGCAGTGGAACAGGCGGGAACGCCGCGGCGAATGCGGGTGTTCGACGGCGCGTTTTTCGTCGAAGAAAACCCGCGGAGTGCGCAGGTTTTTTGAAGATTAAAGAAGCCGAGAGCTTAGAGTCGAAAAGTTGATTCGGCCGCCTTTAAGCTCTCAGCTTTCAACCCTCAACTTTTTGAATCATGAACGAAAGAACTTACTACGGAAACACGGGCGACCTCATCCTCACGGACGTCCAATACGTCGACGGCATCGACGAAACGCCGAGCGGGACGATTACCTGCACGTTCCCGGGCACGCTCGAGGGGGCGCTCGCCGCCGCGCCGGAGTTGGGCACGTCTTCGGAGCACCTGCCGGAGAGCACGCGCGAAGAGCTGGGAACGACGGTGCGCGTGCGCCTCGTGCTGAAAAACCGGACGTTTTCCGCCGGCAAGGACGGCAGCGTGAACGTCGTTCTCAAATACGGATTCCGCGAAGAGGACGCGAGCTCGAGCGCGTCGCAGTCGACGGAATACCAGGTCACGGGACTGGAGCGGGAAACGTCGATTTTGCTTCATCCGCGCTACGCCGCGGTGCCCGAGCGTGAAAAGCTGCTCGTGAAGGCTCTGCTGGACGGGACGCGGCTTTTCGACCTCGTCTGGCGGCATAAGACGAAGCTGATGATGTCTTCGACGGAGCCGGCGGACCCCGAAAATTGGCACGAAAAGGAAACACTCGAAGACGCAATTAAAACCGTCGTTCAGAGCGACGCCGGGAAATTGCTCATCAAAAAAATCCGAAAAGGCGTAACGAGCTACAACGCCGAAAGGCTGGAGTGGACGGAAACGAGCTACGCCCGATCGCTTTCGGCCGCGGCGAGCGGGCTTTCGCAAATCGATACGCCCCCGGGAGACACCCCGGCGATTTCCGGAAACTGGCGCATGACAAAGGCGGAGGCGAACAAGACGGAGTCCGAGCGCTATTGGGAAATCAAAAAAACGTGGACGGCCTCCGACGCCGGATCCAATTGGGACAAGGATCTCTACGCCGCCGGCTAAAAACATCAGACAAACAAAAACGCCGGATTTTTAGCCGGCGTTTCAAGATTCGCACACTACAGATGCGGGCGCGGACCTCCGCCATTAGCAACGAACTGAATCGAAATATCTTCCGCATACTGAACGAAGCGGACTCGAAAATCTTCGTTATTCTCGACAATCATCCAATACCCAGGGCGGTCGGCGTATTGGGAGAGCTCCACAAGGCAAACATCCAAATCCGGCGCAGAACT
>DVOG01000179.1 GCA_018713755.1 Candidatus Spyradosoma merdigallinarum
CGAGCAGCAGCGCGAAGTGCATCACCTCGCGCGGCTCGGCGGTCTCCGCGATCAGGTCGATCTGAAAACGCTTGCGCGCGGAAATCAGATGCGCGTGAACGGCGGAAACCGCCAGCAGCGACGGGATCGGCGCGTGCGCGGCGTCGACGCCGCGGTCGGAAAGCACGACGAACGACGCGCCCGCGTCCACGGCCTCTTCCGCGCGGCGGCAGATTTCGTCGAGCGCGGAAGCGAGCGCGTCCGCTTTCGAGGCGCCGCCGGCGGGAACGGCGAAGACGGCGGGAACGACCGCGGCGCGGAAGCCTTTGTAGGCGAGATGCTCGAGCAAGTCGAGTGCGCGGTTCGTCAGAATCGGCTTCCTGATTTTCACGACCTTGCAGATTTCGGGAACAGGCGTGAGCACGTTTTTGTGCAACGCGCCGACGTAGCCTGTGAGCGACATCACGAGCTCTTCGCGGATGGGATCGATCGGCGGGTTCGTCACCTGGGCGAAAAGCTGGCGGAAATAGGCGAACAGCCGCTGCGGCCGCCGGGAAAGAACGGCGGGCGGCGCATCGTTGCCCATCGACCCGACCGGCTCCGCGCCCTTCGCCGCCATCGGCAGAACGATGTCTCCGACGTCTTCCGCCGTCCAGCCGAACGCCTGCAGCTTTTCCGCGAGCCCGGGAACGGCGCAGCCGACGCGCCGCCCGCTCGCGAGATCGGCGAGATTCGCGCGGTTTTTCGTGAGCCAGTTCGCGTACGGGAACGCGCGGGCGAGCCGGCTTTTCAGCTCCGCGTCGCGGAGAATTTCTCCCGTCCGCGTGTCGGCGATGAGCATTTTTCCCGGATGAAGCCGACCGCGTTCCCGCACGGCGGACGCGGGAACGGGCAGCGTTCCCGTCTCCGACGCCATGACGAGCATCCCGTCCGTCGTCAGCAAATAGCGCGCGGGACGCAGCCCGTTGCGGTCGAGCATCCCGCCGGCGAAACGCCCGTCGGAAAACAGAATCGCGGCGGGACCGTCCCACGGTTCCATGAAAATCGAGTGATATTCGTAGAACGCCTTCAGGTCGGCGGAAATCGGATTCGTGTCGTTCCAGGATTCCGGCACGAGCATGGCGAGCGCGTGCGGGAGCGTTTTTCCCGCACGGACGAAAAATTCCAGCGCGTTGTCGAGCGAGGCGGAATCCGACATGCCCGGCTGCAGAATCGGCGCGAGCTTCGACGCGTCGCCGAGCGCCTCGCTTTCCAGCAGCGATTCCCGCGCCGCCATCCACGCCCTGTTCCCGCGGATCGTGTTGATTTCCCCGTTGTGCGCAATCAGGCGGAACGGCTGCGCCAGGCGCCATTCCGGGAACGTGTTCGTCGAAAAACGCGAATGCACGAGCGCGATCCCGCTCGTGAAATTCGGATGGCGCAAATCCGCGTAGTATTCGCCGAGCTGGCGGGACGTAAGCATGCCTTTGTAGACGAGCGTCCGCGAGGAAAGCGAAACGCAGTAGGCGCCGCCGGCGAGGGCGTCCGCCGCCCAGCCGCGTTCGATCGCTTTGCGCAGCAAATAGAGCCGCCGCTCGAAATCCGCCGCGGCCTCTTCCGCCGCCTCGGGGCCTTCCCGCGGCGCGCGCGCGTCCGCGACGAAAATCTGCACGATCGCCGGCTCCGCCGCGCGCGCGTCTTCGCCCAAAATCTCCGAACGCACGGGAACGGCGCGCTCGGCGAGCAGCGTCTCCGTCCCCGACGCCGCGACCGCCGCACGGACGATTTCAAGCGCGCGTTCCCGCGCCGCCGCGTCCTTCGGCAGAAAAAAAAGCCCCGTTCCGTATTTGCCGCGCTCGGGAACGGGGACGCCTTGAAGCAAGACGAATTCGTGCGGAATTTGGACGAGAATGCCCGCGCCGTCTCCCGTACGGCTGTCCGCGCCTTCCCCTCCGCGATGAATCATGTTTTCGAGAATGCGCAGCGCGTTCTCGACGACGACGCGCGACTTCCCGCCGCGCAAATCGGCGACCAGCCCGACGCCGCACGCGTCGCGCTCGAATTCAGGCGAATGCAATCCTTGGTTTTTTTGCCGCATTTTGGAAAAAAATGTAAAATTTCGGAAAGCGAAAAAACAGCTTTCTCCCGCTTCGCGCAACAGAAAAATCGTTCCCTCGAAAAATTTTCTTCCGCCGAAAAAGTCCGTTCCGGACGCCGAGCCTCGAACAAGCGTTCAAAAAATCGCCTTGCCGTGCGCGCCGCTTTCCGTTTTTCTTGCATTTCATCGTTTTTTTTCGCGATGAAAGACCACCTGAAAATTTTCCTGGCGGCAGCCGCGCTCCCGTGCGCGCTTGCGGGAACGCCGCTTTGCGCCGGCGACGGGAACGCCGAAGCCGCCGAGCCGGAACAGAACGCCGTCGGCGAGATGCGCGTCTACACGCCGGCGCGCGCCGCGCTGCGCGTGCAGGAGCACCTGATCACGCCGTTTTACGCCTACTACAGCCAACGGCTTCCCTCGTCGGTTTCCGGCGGCGGGAAAATGGCTTCGTCGACTTACGGCACGGGATTTTCGTGGCGTTTCGTCCATCCGGAAAAAACGCGGATTGCGCTGACGAATTTCAACTATCGCCGCACGGACTACCGTTTTTCCGGCGGACGCGGCGCGCCGTTCGAGCACACGGACTCGCTTTACGCGTCGACGTATCAGGAATTCATCAATCCGGACACGGGCTTCGCGCTCGTCGGCATGCTCACGGGAGCGCTCGCCGCGGAAGACGGCGCGGGGCTCGAGGAAGGCTTCGGCGGCGTCGTCGCCGCGGGATGCAAACAGTATTTTTCGGAAAAAACCTCGCTCACGCTCGGCGTCGCGACGCTTTACCGCTTCGACCGGGAACGCTGGTTCTGCTATCCTTTCGTCTCGTTCGACTGGAGCCTCACGCCGACGCTGAATCTGCGCCTGCTCAACGGCGCTTCGCTGACGTGGGACGTTTTCGCCGACGAATCCTTTATGCTCGACTTTTCCGTGAATTATCAGACGTCCGCCTTCGCCGTCGCGCGCGACCGCGACCGCGCCTCGGCGCATTACGGAAAAACCGGAGCCTACTACGAACAAAGCGTTCCCGTCACCGTCTCGGGAACGTGGAACGTCTCGGAAAATCTTTTTCTCAGCGTCGGAATTTCGCTGAACACGTGGACGAAATACCGGCTTTACCGCAGCGGACGCGAAACCGACGAAGATTTTTCGACCGACCCGACGCTCGAATTTTCGCTGCAGGCGGGGCTTCGCTTCTGACGAAGCTTTTCCGCTTTCGAAAAAAAGCGCGCCGCCCGCGCGCGCGAAAAATTCACGCCGCGGGCGGGCGATGCGCTTTCCGGAAACCCGCGCCGGCGAACGCGAGCGCGACCGTTACCGCCGTTTCCACGCGCAGAACTCTTTCGCCCAAATGCGCGAACGCGAAGCCGTTCCCGCGCAGCGCGGCGCGTTCCCGCGCCGACCAGCCGCGCTCGGAGCCGACGGCGACCGCGACGCCCCCGGGCGGCGTTCCCGCCGGCGCGAACGCCGCGTCCGCTTCGTAAACGTCGAGCGCGAAACGCTCGGCGAGATCCGCGGGAACGGCTTCGAGCGCGGCGGCAAGCGAGGCGTGCAGCGCGAAGTCTGGAAGCGCGGGAACGCAGGTCTGCTCCGCCGCTTTTTCGAGAATCGATGCGAGCGTCCCGTCGCCGCGCCTCCACAGCGAGCTTTCGGCATAGGCGGGATCGCCTTTTTCGCTGCGGAAAACGTCGATGCGCACGCAGCCGATTTCGGCGGCGGCGGCAAAAACTTTCTTCATCGTCTGCGGACGCGAAAGCCCGACGAGCAGGCGTACGGGCGGCAGCCTCGGCGAGTCCGCAGGCCTTTCCCACGCGACGGAGAACGCGACGTCGCCGGCGGGCGAAACTTCCGAGACGGACGCGATTCCGCGAGCGCCGTTCTTCACTCCGCACCAGAACGAAGAGCCGGCGGAAACTTTCAGCACGCGCAGCAGATGCTCCGCCTGCGGCGTTCCCGCGCGGAAAACGCGCGCGTCCGCGCTCTCGAGCAGCACGAGATTCATGACTTTTTCGCCGGACCTTCGCCGGGAACGACCGCGCCGCCGGAAACGATCATCTTCATCGCCTCCGCGACGGAAACGTCGAGCGCCTTCACCT
>DVOG01000180.1 GCA_018713755.1 Candidatus Spyradosoma merdigallinarum
AATTTTTCCGGCGGGTCGTCGTCGCTCGGCGTTTCGAATCTTCGTGCGGGAGCGATGCCCAAAACTTTTCCGCAGATGAATTTCGCCGGCGACTTGAAGAAATCCGCCAATTCCTTCGCGGAAATTTCCGCGGGAACGGGCAAGCGGCTTCCGATGCGTTCCCGCAGCGACGGTGCCTCGAATCTTTTCGGCGGCGCGCGCCGCTTCTTTTTCGCGACGGCGTAATGCGCGCGGCTGAAGGAAAGCAGTTTCCCGTTCCCGTCCGCGTCGGAAAAATATTCGGGAGAAAATCCGTGCAGGCGGTGCAGCGTTTCGAAAAGCGGCGCGCCCGGCGGCGCGTCGTCCGGTCCCGCCGCGTTCCCGCCGGAAACGAGCCCGAGCAGAAAATGCCGCAATTTGTCGAGCGGCGTGCAGGGCGGTTTTGCGGAGCCGTCCGAAGCGTCTCTCCCGACGTAGGAAAGCAGCAGTGCGTCCTGTGCGGCGAGAATGTTTTCGAGAAAAAGCAGGCAGTCCTCGTCGCGCGGCGTGCGGTCCCAGGCCGCCGTTCCCGCAGGAAAATTTTCCGCGCCGAAAGAAATCAGATCCGCGCCGTCGGAGACGGCCGCGCGCGGGAACGCGCCGTCGCTGAGCCCGCAGACGCAGACGACGCGCGCCGGGATGTTGCGCATCGGCTGCATGCGGCAGAACGTGACTTTCCCGCGAAACATGCCGAT
The DNA here is from genome assembly GCA_018713755.1 of Candidatus Spyradosoma merdigallinarum. Taxonomy (GTDB): domain Bacteria; phylum Verrucomicrobiota; class Verrucomicrobiia; order Opitutales; family UBA953; genus Spyradosoma; species Spyradosoma merdigallinarum. Next base: position 714 of record DVOG01000180.1, read on the forward strand.
GGCGCTCCCGCGCCCGGAGCCCGCGCCTTGCTTTTCCAGCGCGGCGCAGAACGTCGCGAGCGCGCATTCGGGATCCCCCGAGACGGGAAAACTGCCCGTTCGCGCGTCCGCGCAGACTTCGGCGAGCATGTCGCGCACGATTTCCGCCTCGCCGTTCCCGCCGTCGATCAGCGCGTCGGCCAGATTTTCCTGAAGAAAATCCCGCCATGCGGAAACGCTTCGTCGCTCGTTTTCGGCGAACGCCGCGCTGACCTTTTCGAGCGTTTCGACGAGACGGAAAATTTTCCCGATCGTTTCCGGCGCTTCTTCCGTCACGCCGCGCGCGGGGCTTACGCCGACGCCGCCCGTTCCCGCGTCGCGGAAAAGCGCTTCGCCGTCCTCGCCGTTCCCGCACATGTAGCCGAGCGCGAGGCGCCGCAGCCCGAACGCCCAGGAATTGTTTTCCGCGAATGTTTCCGCCTTCGCGCGCATCGTTTCCGCGACGGGCTTTTCGCCGAAAACGCGCTCCAGGCGAAACGCTTTGTCCGCGCCCCAGCGCACGCCGGCGTCGGCGAGCATGTCGCGCAGCCTCGCGGCTTCGTCCTCTTCCAATCCCAGCGCGGCGCGGATGCAGGCGGCATTGGTCAGCGCGAGAATTTCTCCGAGGCGGAATTCGCCCTGCGCGGCGCGAAGCAGTGCGAAGAAGGCTTTCGCCGCGGGGAAAATCTCTTCGTCCGCCTGATCCGCGACGGAAAACGGGATGCCGGAATTTTCGAAGGCGGCCCGAATGAACGGGACATAGGCGTCCGGATCCGGGAACGAGACGACGACGTCGCGCGGGCGCAGCGTCGGGTCGGCGGCGAAACGCGCCGTGAGCTCGTCACGCAGAATTTCCATTTCGCGCAACGGGCTCGGCGCGACGAGGATGCGCAGCGAGGCGTCGCTTTTCGCGGGAACGAACGGCGTCGGCTTCGCGGCGTTGTCCCGGATTTCGCGCTGGAGCGCGCGCAGCAGCGACGTGCGCTCGGGCGGCGCGTCGAGGTTGGAGAAACCGTCGAGCAAATCCGCGTCGATGAGAAATTTCGCGAGCGGGCGCGCGGCTTTTCCCCACGCGGTCAGCAGCTCGTTCCCGGCGTCGTCTTCAAGCGTTCCCGCGTCGACGCGCGCGGCCTTTCTGCCCGGTCGGGCGCGTTCCCGCAGTCGCGCTTTTTCTTCGCGCGTCTCCGTCCACAAATCGCCCGAAAGGTTGTGGCAGAAAAGAAAGACTTCGGCGTTTTCCGCAAGCTTCATCAGGACTTCCGCGTGCAGGCGCGGGAGCGCGGACGGCGCGAACGCGAAAAGGCGCGCGGGAACGCCCGGAATCGGTCCTGCGTGCTCGAGCAGATTCAGCCACGCTTCGGCGGGCGGCTCGGCGCCGCCGAAATCGAGGCGTCGCCAAAGATTTTTCTGTCGGAGAAATTCTCGGCGGAAATCCGGCGCGGCCGTTTTCGGCGGCGGTTCGTCGCGCATCCATCCGCGAATCATTTCCGGGCGGAAGGTCTGGTAGCGCCAAAAGAGATCGCCGATTTCCGCGGCGCGGCGGAAAAGTCCGTCTTCGGGAAGGTCGTCCGCGGCGAAGGAGGGCGCGCGCGGCGTTCCCGCCGGCGCTTCGCGGGAGCGGCGGAGTTCCAGAAAAATTTTCCACGCGAACGCGTCGCGCGCGAAGACGTTTTCGCCCGGCCTGGAAACGAGCTTCTCCAGAAAACGTTCCGGAGCGCAGAATTCCACGTTCGCGCACACGCCGAGCTTTTCCGCGAGAAAACGCTGCAGCCAGACGCGCTGCGCGAAGTTCATCACGAGAACGGTTTCCGGCGCGAACGGGTCCGCGCGTTCCGCGAGGCGCTCCGCGAGCTTTTCCGCCAGCGTGACCAGCGAAAATGCGGGAACGAGATGGAAGCCGTGATTCATGACGGCTTTCGATTTTCGCGGGAGCGGCGCGTTTTTTCAATCGACAAATTTCCGCAGATGAACGAACCTTGCGGCGTGAAGATTTCGGCGTTCCCGATTTACAGGTTTTTCCGCAACGGCCTGCCCGCGATGACGAAGGCGGGGCTGGCTTGCGTCGTGGCGTTCGGCCTGCTCGCGTTCGTGATTTTTTCGCCGGGATTTTCGTTTCGGATGCCGCAGGAAAAACCGTCGCGCGCCGCGTCCGTGAACTTCGCCGAGGGCTACGCGGAAGCCGCGTTCTTCAAGGATTCGGAGCCGCTTTTTCTGCCGACGCGCTGGAATTTCGGCGCGGAAAATTCGCCTAAGGAGCTGCGTCTGCGGGAACCGTCGTTTCTGCCGTTCGGCGAGCTTTTTCTTGCGACGCGCGACGCCGCCTCGGCGATGCCGCTGAAATACGCGCAGACTCCGCCGCGCGCGGAAGACGCGCTCGGGGCGGACGCCTGGGCGATCGCCCGCGGCTTCGGGACGGGAACGCCCGTCGTTCCCGCCGCGCCGGAAGCCGCGCAGGGGAACGGCGTGCGCGTCGTCGACGCCGTTTCCGGAGAAACGCTGTTCGCGGGAACGCTCGACGTTTCCGTCGACGACGCGCGGACGCTTTTCGCGCCGGCGGAATATTTCTGCGGACTCGCTTTCGCGGAAGACGCGCCGCACGTGCTGACCGTGCGCTCCTGCGGGAGCACCGACGCCGACGCGCGGGTCGCGGAGGCCGTCGCCGCGCTGATGAAATCGCTCGCGCCGGGGAAAGGCATCTTTCGGATTTTCGTCGAGCTTCGCTGACGTTCCTCGACGTTCCCGCGCGCATCAGAGCGCGGCCTCGATCGCGGCGAGCTCTTCCGGCGCGAAGCTGAAATTTTCGAGCGCGCCGAGATTTTCTTCGAGCTGCCGCATCGTTCGCGCGCCGATGAGCACGCTCGTGACGTGCGGATTGCAGAGCAGCCACGCGATCGCCGTCTGCGCGAGCGTTTGCCCGCGTTCCCGCGCGACGGCGCTGAGCTTGCGCGCGGCGGCGACTTTTTCGTCCGTCACCTGTTCCCGTTTCAGGAAACCGTCGGGAGAAGCCGCGCGCGACTCCGCGGGAATGCCGCGGAGATATTTTTCCGTGAGCAGCCCTTGGGCGAGCGGCGAAAACGCGATGAAGCCCGCGCCGTTTTCTCGGGCGAGGGCGAGTTTTCGCGCTTCCGGCGAGCGCTCGAAAAGGCTGTAGCGATCCTGGAAAACGAGGCAGGGCGTGCCGTTCCCGCGCAGAACGGCGCAGGCGCGCTCGGCCGCTTCGGGCGGGAACTTCGAAATCCCGACGTAGAGCGCCTTCCCGGCGCGGACGAGATCGGAAAGCGCGCTCATCGTCTCTTCGACGGGCGTGACGCCGTCGAAGCGGTGCGCGTAAAAAATGTCGAAGTAGTCGAGTCCCGTGCGGCGCAAGCTCTGGTCGCAGCTCGCGATGATGCTCTTGCGGGAACAGCCGTCGCCGTAAGGTCCGTTCCACATGCGGTGTCCGGCTTTCGTCGAAACGACGATTTCGTCGCGGTGCCCGGCGAGGGCTCCGCGCAGCGTTTTCCCGAAATTTTCTTCGGCGGAACCCGGAGGCGGGCCGTAATTGTTGGCGAGGTCGAAGTGCGTGATTCCGCAGTCGAACGCCGCGCGCAGAATTTTTTCCGCTTCGGGGAAATCGGCGTTCCCGCCGAAGTTGTGCCAAAGTCCGAGCGAGATTCTCGGCAGGAAAAGCCCGCTGTTCCCGCACTGCGCGTAAAGCATTTCCATGCCTTCAGTTCCCGAGAGCGATGCGGATCAGCGTTTCGACGGACGCGTCGGCGCCCGCCTTGGAAAGCGCGGCGCGCACGGCCTTGTCCGCGTCGGCGAGCTTGAAGCCCAGCGACATCAGCGCGGCGACGGCGTCGGACTGCGCGCTCGCGGGAGCGTCCGCCGCGGGCGCGGAAACGTCCGTTCCCGCGCCGTTTTTCTTGCCGGGCGCGGCGGCGTTCCCGCCGGGGGCGACTTTGTCGCGCAGTTCGACGACGAGGCGTTCCGCCGTTTTTTTTCCGATGCCCGGGCACTGCGAAAGCAGGGCGACGTCGCCGTTGCGGATGGCGCCGCGCAGCACCGGAAGCGACAGACGCGAGAAAATTTTCAGCGCGATGCCGGGGCCGATCCCGCTGACTTTTTCGACGAGCAGCTTGAAAAAGTCGCGCTCTTCCGCGCTGTGGAAGCCGTAGAGCGTTTGACCGTCTTCGCGGAACGTCTGCAGCGTGAAAAGGCGGACGTTTTCGCCGATGCGCGGGAGCTTTTCCGCCGTGGAGACGGGAATGTTCACCTCGTAGCCGACGCCGGCGCACTCGATGACGGCGCGGAAAATCGCCGCCTCGATCAGTTTTCCCGAAAGCGAGACGATCATGGCGCGTCAGGCGAGCGACGCGGCGAGCGCGCTGATTTTGTCCGCGTTTTCGAGCAGATCCGCGATGGGATCCCAGCGCCCGTTCAGCAACGCGTTGCGCACCGTTTCGGGCAGCGCGACGGGGACGCTTTTCCCGCCGAAGACGACGCGCAGGTTTTCGACGTCGACGGTGATTCCCGCGCCGGGATTTTTCGCGATCCACGCTTCGATTTCCGCGAGAGCTTCGCGTTCGGCGGAAACGCAGGCCACGCCGAGCGTCGTCGCGTTCCCGAAGAAAATTTCCGCGAAGCTTCCCGCGACGATCGCGCGGATGCCGCGCCTGCGCAGCGCCTGCGGCGCGTGCTCGCGGGAACTGCCGCAGCCGAAATTCATGCCCGTAACGAGAATTTTCGCGTTCGGGAGCGCGTTGAGCGGGTGCGGCTTGTCCGTGCCGTCGGCGTTTTTCCGTTCGTCGTAAAAGGCGAATTCGCCCAAGCCGTCGAACGTGACGCTCTTGAGAAAGCGCGCGGGAATGATGCGGTCGGTGTCGATGTCGTCGCCCGCGACGAACGCGGGAACGCCGGAAACGGAAGAGATTTTTTCGAGTGGCATTTTTTTTGAAAAAAGAAGGGATTGCGGAAAAAAGGAATGCGCGCGTCAGTCGACGTCGAAACGGTTTTCGAGCTCTTCGATGCGGCGCTCCGCGTCGTCGGACGCGCGCGTGATTTTTTCCCACGCGGCGACGCAGCGGTCTTCGAAAGTTTTGTCGGAGAAAAGCGCGAGCGTTCCCGCCGCGGCGACGAGCAGGGCGGCGACGACGGCGACGATTCCGAGCCGGCGCGCGACGTGCGAGCGGAAGATCAGCCCGAGAAGAAGCGCGACGACGGCGATGACGACGCCGAGGGCGAGCGCCGCCGCGCCGAAGAGCGGATCGCCGTAGCCGCGGAGAGCGGCGATGACGACCGCCGCGACGGCGAGAAAGCTTAGGGCGGCGGGAACGATGCGCTTCTTTTCGCGCGCGGATTTTTCGGATTTCTTTTCTTCTTCGGTGCTCATTTTTTCGGACAAAAAAGAATACCTGCGCGCCGTTTTTGCCCGCAAGCGTTTTTTGACGAAGTTTTTTATCGGAATCGGCGAAAATTTTCGGCAAAATTTTTCGTTTTACGCATGAAATTTCTCATTCTTATTCTGATTTTCGTTTCCTCGACGCTTTGCGTTTCCGCGGTCGCCGCCGAAGTCTCCGTCGGGCAAGACGTCTCCGGGAAGGATGCCGCCGTTCCCGCCGAAGAGGTTTTTGACGCGAAAAACGCGGCGATTCTCGGCGTGGTCGAAGGGCTGACGGAATATCTGCCCGTTTCGTCGAC
>DVOG01000181.1 GCA_018713755.1 Candidatus Spyradosoma merdigallinarum
CCCGCGCGCGGCGTCGCAGAAAAACGCGTCCTCGTTCCCGCTGCGCACGAGCCCCGCGTCGCTTTGACCGGCGATGCGCCAAGGATCTCTTCTCTGGAATGCGGCAGTCATGGCAGGGAATCTCGGCGGGAAAAACTCATTTCAGAAAATCCGGGAAGCGCGGCGGGCGCACGGCGGAAAGCGTCTCGCGGAACATGCGTCCGCGCAGGAGATTTTCTCGTTCCGCGTCGCAGAATTCGCCGCGGAGCGAAGCGCGGCACGCGATGTGCGCCGATCCCGTTTCAAGCAGCAGTTCGTCGACGCGTTCGCGCGTTCCCGCCGGAAAAAGATTCGCGTCGCACGCGGCGCGCAACAGCGAAAGCAGCTCCGTCGCCTCGTCGGAAGAAAGCGCGACGGCGAAGCGCAGCGTTCCGTAGGCGCGGGCGATTCTGTCCGCGAAGCGTCCGCGTTCCCGCGCGAAAATACGCCGGCGCGCGGCGAGCTCCTGCTCGACGATATCGTCCGTCCAGCGGCGCATCAGCGCGAGCGTTTCCGCCTCGCTGATGCCGAGCGTGTGTTCGTTCGAAATTTGGAAAATGCATCCGCGCGTCTCCGAGTCTTCGCCGAAGCAGCCGCGCGCCGTCAGCCCGACGGCGTCGAGCGCGCGCAGGATTTTTTCCATCTGCCCCTCCATGACGAAGCCCGGCAGATGCAGCATCACGGAAATGCGCAGCCCCGTTCCCGCGTTCGTCGGGCACGAGGTCAGGAAGCCGTATTTTTCGGAAAAAGCGAAATCGAGCGTTTCGGCGAGCGCGCGGTCGATTTCGCGCGCCTTCGCCCAAGCCGCGCCGAAATCGTTCCCGCCGGCGAAAACCTGCAGCCGCAGATGGTCTTCCTCGTTGAACATCAGCGCGGCGTCGCGGAAACGCGAAATCAGAACGCCGCTTCCCGCGCCGTCCAAATCCGGCGAAATGAAATGCCTTTCGACGAGGAAATTGCGCCGCGGCGCGGAAAGCAAGGGAACGTCGAAACGGAACGCGTCGCCGAAAGCGGGAAGACGTTCCGCGGCGGCGGCGATTTTCTCCGCGGCGGCGGAGCGAACGGCAGCGTCCGCGCGGCACGGGAACGGCATGCCGGCGAGATTTCTCGCGAGGCGCACGCGCACGCCGAGCGCGCACGGGAACGACTCGGCGGGAGCGCCGAGCGTCTCGACAAGAAATTCTTCGAACGAGGTTCTCACGGCTTCGCTTCTCCCGAAGATTTTTTCGAGGACACCGCGCGGGAACGCCGCGGCGGTTTTTTCTCGGCGGACGCGGCGGGAGATTTTTTCGCGCGCGCGGAAGGCTTCTTTTCGGCGGCGCGGATTTCGTCGCGCAGCTGCGCGGCGAGCGCGTAATCTTCCTGCGAAACCGCGGTTTTCAGCCGTTCCCGCAACGCGGCGAGCGAAAGCTTCTCGGCGGCCGGCTTTCTCTTTTTCGCGGGAGCGGAAACGCCCGTCTTTCCCGCGTCGCCGCGATAACGGCCGCCGCGCTGGACGCCGGGCAGCAGCGCGGCGACGTCCTCCGCGAAAACGTCGTAGCAGCGCGGGCACCCGAGGCGGTGCGAGCGGGCGAAAGCCAGGTCGGTCATTCCGCAATCGGGGCAGACTTTTTCCGGCGCGCGCGCGAAGGCTTCGTCGGCGGCCTGTTCCCGCGCCGGTTTGTTCCCGCCGGAGGCAAGCGTTTCGGCGAGCATTTCCGTGAATTTCAGAATCGGGAGCTCGGCGATTTTTCCTTTCGCCGCGCACTTTTCGCACAAATGCACCTTGCGGATTTTCCCGTCCGCGATTTGCGTCAGGTGCACCGTCGCCGGCGCGCCGCAGACATCGCATTTATATTGTTCGCCCATGTGAAAATCTTCTTGCCGCAATAATGCAATCCTTTCCGCGCGCGATTTCAACGTTTAACTTGCCGGGAGTCGCGCTTTTTCGCGAAAAGAAAGGAACAACGCCGTTCCCGCGCGGGAACGGCGCGGCGGGCGTCATTCCGGTTTTCCGGACGCGGGAGCGGCGGGAACGCCGTCGGGCCGAAGCGTCGGGAACAGAATCGTTTCGCGGATGTTGGCGCAGCCCGTAAGCAGCATGCAGAGGCGGTCGATGCCCACGCCCATGCCGCCGGCGGGCGGCATGCCGTGCTCCATCGCGACGAGGAAATCCTGGTCGATTTTCTGCACTTCCTCGCCCGCCTGAAGCTCGAACATTTTCCGCTGCGTGATCGGGTCGTTCTGCTCGGAATACGCGGGCGCGATTTCCTGCCCGTTGATGCAGAGCTCGAAAACGTCGATGACGCCCGGATCCTTTTCGTTGATTTTCGCGAGCGGGCAAAGTTCCTTGAGGATGTGCGTGACGAAGGTGGGCTGAATCAGATTCGGCTCGATGAGCTTGCCGTAGACCTCGTTCGTGACTTCGTAGTCTTCCCAGTCCTCGCGCGGATCGGGCACCATGAGATCGCGGTTTTTGAGTTCTTCGCCGCGTTCCCGCGCCTCGGCTTCCGCGCGGGAACGGATTTCCGCGGCCATGCGGCGACACTCGGCGATTTTCTCCGCCTTGGAAAGCTCGAACCAGTCGGCGCGCCCGGTGCGTTCCCGCACGAGATCCTTGTAGTCGGCGACGCGCCATTCGCCGCCGAGCTCGATGACCTGACCGTCGTAGCGCGTGATCGAAGTCGTCCCGACGACGGTCCGGCACAGGTGCTGGATCAGCTCGCGAATGAGCGTCATCATGCCCTGATAATCCGAATACGCCTGGTAGATTTCCATCATCGTGAACTCCGGATTGTGGCGGCGGTCCATGCCTTCGTTGCGGAAGACGCGCCCGATTTCGAAGACGCGCTCGATCCCGCCGACCAGACAGCGCTTCAGGTGCAGCTCAAGCGCGATGCGCAGGTAAAATTCGCAGTCGAGCGCGTTGAAATGCGTGACGAACGGACGCGCCGCCGCGCCGCCCGCGATCGGGTGCAGCGCCGGCGTTTCCACTTCGACGAAATCGCGTTCCCAAAGGAATTTGCGGATTTCGGCGATGATCTGCGAACGCTGCAGCAGACGTTTCCGCGACGCGGGATTGGCGATGAGATCCAGATACCGCTGCCGCGAAACCTGCTCCTCGTCCGTGATGCCGTGCCATTTTTCCGGCAGCGGGCGCAGCGCCTTCGCGAGCAGCTCGTAAGCGCGGGCGCGCACCGTGACTTCGCCGGTCTTCGTGACGAAAAGCTCGCCGCGCACGCCGACGAAATCGCCGATGTCCACCATTTTCTTGAAATGCTTGTTGTAGCGGTCTTCGCCGAGAATGTCGCGCGTCAGGTAAATCTGCTGCACGCCGTCGCGGTCGAGAATTTTCATGAAGCTCGCCTTGCCCATGACGCGCACGGCGACGACGCGGCCGGCGACGGAGACTTCTTCCGTGCTCGAAGCCGCCTCATGCGCGTCTTTTCCTTCGGCGCGCGCCGCCTCGATCGCGGGGCGCATCAGCTCGGCGCAGTCCTTGGACGTGTGCGTCTGCCGCCAATTCGCGCGGAAAGGATCCTCGCCCGCCGCGCGGAGCTGGTTCAGCTTTTCCGAGCGCACGGCGAAAAGGTCGTGCGAAATGTCCGCGAGGGACGGCGCGCCGGATTTTTTCTGTTCTTCGCTCATAACGTTCTTCTGAAAAAAAATGAAAGTGCAGACGATAGGCGTTCCCGCGCGGGAACGCGAAACAAAAAACTTTCCGCAATTCGGCGTTTGCCTTTCCGCGATCGGAAGCGCACAATTCCGAAAAATTTCCGAGAAAACCCATGAGTTCCGGTCGCATCATCGCCGCGCTGCTGCTGCTGCTCGTCTGCGTTCTGCTGACGCCGCGCGCCGTCGAAGCGGGGCAAACATTCCTCGAGGCGGCGCAGGAATCGTTTTTTTCGGAAACGCTCGCCCTCCCCGTCTGGATGGACTACGCGGCGGTCTTCGTTTTCGGCATCAGCGGCGCGATGGTCGCGCGGCAAAAAGGCTACGACTACGTCGGCGCATTCGTGCTCGCGGGCATCACCGCGGTCGGCGGCGCGCTGATCCGCGACGGAATCTGCATTCAGGACGGGCTTTCGCCGGTTTTCGAAGACGGGAACTACATGGTCTCGCTGATCTGCGCGTGGCTCGTCGGGATTTTTCTCGGCGGCGCGCTGACGAAGTTCGACGGCGTGGTGATGTTCTGCGACGCGCTCGGGCTGGGCATTTACGCGGTTTTCGGCACGAACAAGGCGCTCGTCTACGGGCTGAGCGTTCCCGTCGCGCTCGGCATCGGCTTCATCAACGCCGTCGGCGGCGGACTGCTGCGCGACGTCATCGCGCGCGAAGAGCCGATGGTCTTCAAGCCGGGACAGTTTTACGGCGTCGTCGCCATCGTCGGAAGCGGGCTTTACGTTTTTCTGCATCAGCTGATTCCGCCGACGATCGCGGCGATTCTCGTCGCGCTCGTCACGCTCGTGCTGCGCTACGCCGCCGTCCGGCTCAATCTGCACAGTCGCCCCATCGCCGACACGCAGGACTGGCTGCGCGACGTCTTCCGTTCCCGCGAAAAGCCCGAGCCGCTCCCGCCGGAAATTTTCCGCGGGATCGACGACGTGGACAATTTCGAAAAGCTCGACGACGAGCAGCGGAAAAAGAACGCCGAAGAAAAGCACGGACGCCGTTCCCGCAACGGACGCGGCGAAAACTGACGCTCCCGCCGGGAAAAGCGTTTGACGCCGCCGAAGAACTTTTGAAATACTATTCCTCATGATTGAAGGTCAAGAAACCGCATCCGCAGACAAAACGCCGAAGTACCGCCGCATCGTTCTCAAAATCAGCGGCGAAGCGCTGAAGAACCATCAGACCGGCGATCCGCTCGATCCCGTCGTGCTCAAAAACCTCGCCGAACAGATGAAGCTTCTGCACGGTCTAGGCGTCCAGGTCTGCCTCGTCTGCGGCGGCGGCAACATTTTCCGCGGGCTCGCGGGAGCGCGCAAAAACGGCACCGACCGCACGACCGGCGACAACATGGGCATGCTCGCGACGACGATCAACGCGCTCGCCATCATGGACTGCCTCGAGAAAAACGGACTCGAGGTGCGCGTGCAATCCGCCATTTCCATGGACAAAATCGCCGAGCCGTTCATCCTCCGCCGCGCCCTGCGCCACCTCGAAAAAGGCCGCATCGTCATCTTCGCCGCGGGAACGGGAAATCCCTTCTGCACCACGGACTACGCCGCCGCGCTTCGCGCCAACGAGGTGCATGCCGACATCATTTTCAAGGCGACGAAAGTCGACGGCATTTATTCCGCCGACCCGATGAAAGACAAGACCGCCGTGCGCTACGACAAGATTTCTTACGACGAAGCGCTGATGAAGCGCCTCGGCGTCATGGATTCCACCGCCTTCGCGCTGTGCCAGGAAAACCGCATGCCGATTCTCGTCTTCTCCATGTCGGAAAAGGACGCCGTCCGCAAGGCGATCTGCGGCGAATCCATCGGCACGCTCGTTTCCTGACGTTCCCGCCGCCGCGGGACCGCCGACGCCTTTTTTTTCTTCAGAAAACAACACCCTCGAAAAACCGAAAAAAGCTTATGCTCAGCAAAATCAAACAAGACGCCGAAAGCGCGATGAAAAAAGCGCTCGAACACACCATCAAGGAATTTTCCACGATTCACACGGGAAAAGCCGCTCCGTCGATGGTCGAATCCATTCAAGTCGAAGCCTACGGCAGCATGATGCGGCTGAAAGACACGGCGTCGGTCTCCACGCCCGACGCGCGCACCATCGTCATCACGCCCTTCGACAAAAGCATCATCAAGGAAATCGAAAAGGCGATTCTCGGCGCGAACGTCGGCCTGACGCCCGCGAACATGGGATCCTTCGTGCGCTGCAGCGTTCCCGAGCTTTCCGGCGAACGCCGCGCGGAACTCGTCAAAGTCGCGAACCGCTACGCCGAAGCCGGCCGCGTCGGCGTCCGCAACTGCCGCCGCGATGCGCTCGAACTCGTCAAGAAAGTGAACAAGGACAAAGCCGCTTCCGAAGACGACTGCAAACGCACGGAAAAAGACATCCAGACGCTCACCGACAAATACATCGCCGAGGTCGACAAGGCGCTGAAAGCCAAGGAAGCCGACCTGCAGAAAATCTGAGCGGGCTTTCGCTCCCGCGTTCCCGTTTCCGCAAAAAGGAAACAAAAAAAAAAAGCGTTCCCGCGCCGGCTTCCGCGGGAACGCTTTTCTCTTTACCGCCTACGAACCGCGCCGGACGTTCGATGCCTCGGCGCGGCGCGACGTCAAGTCCGTCCGCTCGCCGTATCTGACGTTCGCGAACGTCCCGACGCCGTCTCGCGCGAATTTCTCGATGACCGCCTCCCTCACGATATAAGCGGGAGAAATTCTGCGCGCCGGCGCCGCGGACTTAATAGCGGCGTAAAGTCCGGCGGGGAAAATTCGTTTCGCGTTCATGACGGCGAAAAACACCGTCAGTCGTCCAGCTCGTCGAGCCACATGGCGGCTTCGGCGTCGCTGGGCATCCGCCAATCTCCGCGCGGCGAAAGCCCGACGTCGAAGACCTTCGGTCCGTCCGGACACGCCGAGCGCTTGAACTGCTGCGAGAAAAAGCGGCGCAGGAAAACTTTCAGCCACTTCCTTATCGTTTCCGCGTCGTACGTTCCCGCGAAAGCGTTTTCCGCGAGGAAAAGGATTTTCCGCGGCGTGAACGCGTTCCCGCAGAAGTGGTAAAGGAAGAAGTCGTGCAGCTCGTAAGGGCCGACGATGTCCTCGGTTTTCTGCGCGATTTTTCCCTGCGCGTCAGGCGGCGTCAGCTCGGGCGAAATCGGCGTGGCGGCGATGTCGGCGAGCGTGCTCGCGATTTCCTCGCCGCGGCGGTCTTCGGCGATGCGGGAAATGATGCGGCGAATCAGCGTCTTGGGAACGCCGACGTTCACGTGATACATCGACATTTGGTCGCCGTTGAACGTGCACCAGCCGAGCGCCGCTTCGGACAAATCGCCCGTGCCGACGACGAAGCCGCCGCAGCCGTTCGCCAAATCCATCAGAATCTGCGTGCGTTCCCGCGCCTGCGCGTTCTCGTAAGCCGCGTCGAAAACGTCCTTCGGGTGCCCGATGTCGGCGAGGTGCTGCTCCACCGCGGGAACGACGGAAATTTCCTCCGCGGAAATGCCGAGCCGCTCCATCAGATCGAGCGCGTTCCGGCGCGTGCGCGCCGACGTCCCCGGCCCGGGAAGCGAGTATCCGCGAATGCCCGCGGGATCGAGCCCGAGCCGCGCGAACGCCTCTTTCGCGACGAGAATCGCGAGCGTCGAATCCAAACCGCCGGAAACGCCGAGCACGACGTTTTTCGCCTTTGTGTGCTCCAGCCGGCGCATCAGCCCCGCGACCTGGATTTCGAAAGCTTCGCGGCAGCATTCGCGCTCGAGCTCCGGCTCGGCGGGAACGAACGGAGTGCGAGAAATTTTCCCGGAAATCTCCGCGTCGAATTCCGTGTGCGACGAAGGCAGCGGGAAATGAACGCGCCGAAACGCCGACGCCTCTCCGCGCGTTCCCGAGGCGAGAAACTCCGCGTTCGTCCGCCGCCGGTGCGCGAGCAGGCCAATGTCCGCCTGCGCGAAAATCAGCGCGCCTTCGCGCGAAAACTTTTCCGACGCGGCGAGCATTTCCCCGTTCTGCGCGATGAAGCACTCGCCCGCGTAAACGACGTCCGTCGAAGACTCGCCCGCTCCCGCGCCCGCGTAGACGTAGGCGGCGATGCAGCGCGCCGACTGCGTTTCGACGAGCGCGCGGCGGAAACGCGTTTTCCCGACGACTTCGCTGCTGGCGGAAAGGTTGAAAATCAGCGGCGCTCCCGCGGGCGCGAGCTTTCCGCTCGGCGGCTCCGCGACCCAAAGATCCTCGCAGATTTCCGCGCCGAACGCGCATTCCCTGAAGTATTTGTTCTCGAAAATCAAATCCGTCCCGACGGGAACGGCGTAGCCGCAGTCCGCGATTTCGATTTCGGAAACGGGCAGCTCGCCTGCCGGCGCGAACCAGCGCCGCTCGTAAAATTCGCGCGTGTTCGGGAGATGCGATTTCGGGACGACGCCGAGAATCATTCCGCCGCCGAGCACGACGGCGCAGTTGTAGACGCGCTGGCGAATCAGCAGCGGCGCGCCGACGATCGCCGTGATGTCCGCCGCGGCGGTGATTTTCGCGAGTGCGCGCAAGCCTTGTTCCGACTCGCGCAGCAGCTCCGTCTGAAAAAACAGATCGCCGCAGGAATAGCCCGTCAGCGACAGCTCCGGGAACGCGACGATCGCCGCGTGCTGCGCCGCGGCGCGGTTCATCATTGCGCCGATTTCGCACACGTTCGCGGGAACGTTCGCCAAACGCAGCGCGGGCGAAGCCGCCGCGATTTTCACCAGACCGAAATCAATGCAGGATTCTTTGCTCACGCCGCCAATGAAAACGCGTTCCCGCGGCGGACGCGAACGCATTTTTTTCCCTTTCGCGGAAAAAGCGGCGCGGACGGGAACGGCGCGCGGCGGCGGGAACGTCAAATCCGTTCCGCTGCGATGCGGCGCGCCTCCGCGTCGGCGGCGAGCACGTCTTCGAGCGTTTCCGGCTCGCGCGGCGGGAACGCCTCGAGCGTGCGCTCGACGATTTCCGGAATTTCCAAAAACGGGATGCGTTCCCGCAGAAAGGCGTCGACGGCGATTTCGTTCGCCGCATTGAACACGGCGGGAAGAATTCCGCCGCGGCGGGAACACGCGCGGGCGAGGCGCAGACACTTGTATTTCCCGTAATCGGGCGCGCGGAAATCCAGCCGCAGCGCCTGCGAAAAATCCAGCGACGGCACGACGCCGCCGAAGCGCCGCGGGTAAAAAAGGCAGTTCTGAATCGGGAACGTCATCGACGGCGGCGCGAGCTGCGCGAGCACGGACCCGTCCGCGAATTTCACCATCGAATGCACGATGCTCTGCGGGTGAACGACGATGTCGATTTTTTCCTCCGGGAGCCCGAAAAGCTGCGTCGCCTCGATCAGCTCCAGCCCTTTGTTCGCCATCGTCGCGGAATCGACGGTGACTTTCGGCCCCATCGCCCAGTTCGGATTTTTCAGCGCGTCGCACGGTCGGGCGCGCGCCATCTCCTCCAAGGTCGCGTCGCGGAAAACGCCGCCGGAAGCCGTGAGGATGATGCGGTCGACGTGCCGCCGCGGCTCCGCGCCGATGCACTGGAAAACCGCGTTGTGCTCGCTGTCCACGGGAAGAATTTTCACGCCGCGTTCCCGCGCCGCCGCCATGACGAATTTGCCGGCGAGCACGAGAATTTCCTTGCTCGCCACGGCGACGTCCTTGCGGGAGCGAATCGCCGCCAGCGTCGGGCGCAGCCCGCGCGTGCCCACGACCGCGGAAACGACGAGATTCGCCTCCGGCGTTTCGGCGACTTCGCAGAGCCCGTCTTCGCCGGAAAAAATGCGCGTTCCCGCGGGAAAGGCGCCGGAGCGCTCCGCTTCGCGCGCCGCCGCCTCGTCGAAAATCGCGACGCGCCGCACGCCGTATTTTTCCGCGATGACGGCGAGTTTGCGCCAGCGGGAACGCGCGGCGACGCCGACGAGGCGCGCCTTGTCGCGATGCCCGTCGAGCACTTTCAGCGTGTTTTCGCCGATCGATCCCGTCGCGCCGAGCAAAACTATATTCCGCATCGTCATCGTGTAAGAAAAACCGTTTCTCTTTTTATCACGTTCCCGCCGGGAAGTCTCGCCAGAAAAAAGCCGCGCGGGAACGGCGCCGCGCTTCGCCGCTTGACCGGCGGCGGAAATCCGCCATGATTGGCGTTTTCAATTTCCAACGACATGAAAAAATCCGAAATCATCCTCTTCGTTCTCGCCGCGATTTTCGCCGGCGCTTCCGTTTTCCTTTTCCTCGAAAACCGGGATTTGGCGGCGGAAAAGCCCACGGACTCGCAACTTGCGCAGGAACTGGAATCCGTCCGGCAGGCGAACCGCGACCTGCGCGCGGACGCGGACACTGCCGCGCTCGAGCTTTCGCGCTCGCGGGAACAGCGCCGCCGCCTCGAAAAGGAATGCGCCGACGTCGGCGCCCTCGCCTCGGACCAGCAGGAAATCATCCGCAACGCGGAAAAGCAGATTTCCGAGCTGGAGAAGGCGATGAAGGAAAAAGACGCCCGCATAGGCAAAGACAAGGAAGCGGCGCTTCGGGACGAGACGCTCATCGCGGAACTTCAGAAAAAACTCGCGGAAGAAAACCGCCGTGCCGAAGAGCTCAGCGGAGAAATCGTGCGTCTGCGCAGCACGCAGAGCCGCACGGAATTCGAAACGGCAATCGCCGATATGGAGCGGAAGCTCGCGGAGACGTCGCGGGAACGCGACGCGCTGGACAAAGAGCTCGCCCGAAAAAAAGCGGAAGCCGAGACGCTGCGGGAACGCCTCCAGGACGCCGCCGCGAAAGAACAGGAGCAGACGAAAAAAATCCGCGATCTCGAAAACGTCATCATCCTGCTGCGCCGAAAAGCCGCCAATTACTGACGCGGCGTTCCCACGCGCGCGTTTCGCCGAAAAGCGGCGAAAGCGGCCGATGCGGAAAACAGCGGCAAAAAAAAAAAGCGTTCCCGCGACGGGAACGCTTTTTTTTTGCAATTTGCGCGAAGCCGCGATGCGGCGCGGGAACGGGAACGCCGTCCGCGCCGAGCGCGTTTTCTCACTTCGCCCAAAGATTGGAGGGATATTCGCCGGCTTCGATCAGCTTGCCGATGTTCGCCTGAACGACGGGCTTGTCTTCCTTGTACGTGACGCCGAACCACGCGCTGTCCGTGCGGAGCACTTTCGCGGTCGCGTTGCCTTCCTTGATGAGCTGGCCGATCGTCATCGGAATGAAGCACTCGCTTTTGAGCTCCGTGCCTTTGGTCTTCATGAATTCGAGGAAAATGCGGTCGAGATGGTCGAACAGCTTCGGCGTGCATCCCCACATGTTCATCGAGACCGGCGTATCGCCCGGAATGTCCTTCGTCGTGCCGTCTTCGTAGGTGTTGCGTCCGTTTTCGCCGACTTTGGCGATTTTCGTCATTTCCTCGATGTCGGTGAGATAGCCTTCCGCGTTGGTGTTGCAGACGCCGCGCGCGACGGTGCCGTGCTCGGAAAGCGTGTTCTTCATGAGGAAGCCGACCATCGCGAACGCGCTCGAATTCGGGTCGAGGTCCTTCAGGTAATTCGCGAGCACTTCATAGGAATTGCGGCCGTAGAAATCGTCCGCGTTGATGATGGCGAAGTTCTCCTTGACGACGCCTTTGGCGCAGAGGATCGCGTGCGTCGTGCCCCAGGGCTTTTCGCGGCCCGCGGGAACGGTGAAGCCGGCGGGAAGCTTGTCGAGCGTCTGGAACGCGTAGTCGACGGGAACGGGAAGATTCTTCTTCGCGATCATTTCCTTGAAGGCTTCTTCAAAATCCGGGCGGATGATGAAGACGACCTTGCCGAATCCCGCGCGAATCGCGTCGAAAACGGAATAGTCGAGAATCGTTTCGCCGGAAGGCCCCATCGGGTCCATTTGCTTGAGTCCGCCGTAGCGGCTGCCCATGCCTGCTGCAAGAACGAGGAGTGTAGGTTTCATTTCGATATCGCTTTGTGTTGGTGGGTTAACGAATACTGTGCGCAGATGATACCGCCGTTCCCGCGCGAGCGTCAACCGCGTTTGCGGGGAATCCGGCGTGCGCGCGCACTTTTTCCGCCCGACGGCTCTTCGCTCGGAAAAGAAAAAAGGCGTTCCCGCGCGGGAACGCCCTTCTCTTTTCGCCGCGCGCGGCGGCTTCTCACTGCTCCGCGGAAGCGGCGGGAACGAATTCGACGCTCGTGATTTCGATGCGCTTGACCGGCTTGCTGTTTTCGCGTCCGGAGGAAACGCAGGGCGTCGTCGCGATTTTTTCGAGCACGTCGTCGCCGTCGACGATTTTCCCGAACGCGGTGTATTGCCCGTCGAGAAAGCGAGCGTCGCCGTGGCAGATGAAGAACTGGCTTCCCGCGCTGTCCGGGTGCATCGCGCGCGCCATGGAGAGCACGCCGCGCACGTGCGGCTTCTTGTTGAATTCCGCCTTGACGGTGTAGCCGGGACCGCCGGTGCCCCATTCGGCCTCGAGCGCGGGATCCTTGGTTTTCGGATCTCCGCCCTGAATCATGAAGCCGCGGATGATGCGGTGAAAGCAGGTGCCGTCGTAAAAACCGCTTTTGGCGAGCTTCTTGAAGTTTTCGACGGTTTTCGGAGCGACGTCCGGCCAAAATTCGACCGTCATCGCGCCTTCCGTCGTGTGGATGACTGCGAGTTCTTTTTTGTCTTTGTTCATGGGAATCTGCGTTTTCTGCGCCGAAGGCCTTCCTTCATCCTGGAAAAACCGGCACGCGGGAACGAGGCAAAGCGCCGCGACCGCGAACGCCGCGAAAAGCAATCCGGAAAGCTTCTGAAACATGGGCGGGAACGTTAGCAGGAAGAAGCGCGCTTTGAAAGCGAAGAATTTTTCCCGCGCGCGGCTTTCGCCCTCGACGTTCCCGCGGGAACGCGCGCGTTCATTCGTCGAGGTATTCTTTCGGCATGTCCGTGTCCTTGAGCCGCACGACGTCCGCGCCGAGCTTCGAAAGCGACGCCTCGAACTTTTCATAGCCGCGGTCGAGATGATAAATGCGCTGCACCCACGTTTCGCCTTCGGCGGCGAGCCCGGCGAGGACGAGCGCCGCCGACGCGCGCAGGTCGGACGCCATCACGGGAGCGCCGGAAAGCGCGGGAACGCCCTTGATGATGGCGCTCGGCCCTTCGATGGCGATGTCCGCGCCCATGCGCAGCAGCTCCGGCACGTGCATGTAGCGGTTCGGGTAAATCCGCTCGGTGATGATGCTGATGCCGGGAACGAGCGAAAGCAACGCCGTGAACTGCGCCTGCAGATCCGTCGGAAAACCCGGATGCGGCAGCGTGACGATGTCGATCGGGCGAAAATCTCCTGCCGCGTCCCCGCGCACGCGTATCGCGTCCGGCGCCGGCGTTTCGAACGGTATTCCCGCCTCGTCCATTTTGTCGAGAAACGCGCCGAGATGCCCGGCGATCGCGCCGCGCACCGTGACGTCGCCGCGCGTGATCGCTCCGCACAGCAGCAGCGTTCCCGCCTCGATTCTGTCGGGAATGACGGAATGCTCGCAGCCGCGGAGCTTTTCCGCGCCCTCGATTTCAAGCGTCGGAGAACCGATGCCCGAAATCTTCGCGCCCATTTTCACGAGCATGCGGCAAAGATCCTGCACCTCGGGCTCGCAGGCCGCGCTGTCGATGCGCGTCAGCCCCGGCGTGAGCGCCGCCGCCATGAGAATGTTCGCCGTTCCCGTGACGGTGCTCCCGTAGCGTCCTCCGAGAAAGATGTAGTTCCCGCGGGAACGCGACGCGTCAATGCGCATGACGCCGCCGCGGTTTTCGATTGAGCAGCCGAGCTTTTTCAGACCTTTGACGTGAAGATCGATCGGACGCTGCCCGATGACGCAGCCGCCCGGCAACGGAATTTCCGCGCGCTTGAGCCGGCCGACGAGCGCGCCCATCACGCAGACCGACGCGCGCATTTTGCGCACCAGCTCGTAAGGCGTTTTCGGCTGAATGTTCCGCGCGGCGACGCGCCACGCGTTCGGCCCGGCGGACTCGATTTCCGCTCCCTGCCGCCGCAGAATTTCCAGCATGAAGCGGGAATCGCTCAGGTCGGGAACGTTGCGCAGCACGCAGGGCTCGCCCGTCAGCAGCGTCGCCGCCAAAAGCGGCAGGCACGCGTTTTTCGCGCCGCCGACCGAAATCTCCCCGCGCAGCGCGCGGCCGCCTCTGATTCGTAAAACGTCCATCGCCCGCAAATATTGAAACGGGAACGCCGTTCCCGCGATGCAAAAAAAGCGGACGCCGGGAACGCGTCCGCGCGGGAACGCCGCATTTGCGCTTGTCTTCGCGCGCGGCGGAAATTATTTTTCTTTTTTTACATTTCATTTCCCGAATCATCCATGACGAACAAAAAATTGATTTCAGCGCTTGCCGCCGCGTCCCTTTTCGCCGTTTCCGCCTGCGCGGAAGAAAGCGAAGCCGCCCCGGAAACGTCGACCCCTCTTTCCCAAAACGAAAACAACACCATGACAAACGCCACTTCATCCAAGCTCGACTACATCGAGCAGAACGGACAGAAATTCATTCACGTTTCGACCATCGGCACGGTCGAAGCCAACCGCCAGTTCATGCGGAACGTGAATCTCGTCAACCAGCAGCGCCGCCAGATCGCGCTCCTTGAAGAAGCGCGCAAAATCGTTTCCACGGAAGACGCGCGCTCGGCGCTCGCGAAGGAAATCGACGCCGCCGCCAAGAAGCTCGAAGAAAACAACGCGACGATGGCGAAAAGCTACGGCTATTCCCTCGCCCGCAAATACATCCACGCCGTCGTCAAAACGCGCATCTTCATCAAGCTCACCGACGATGAATACAAGAAGGCGAAAGACGATCCCGCGACGAAGCCCGAGGATCTCCTCGTCCGCGGCGACGACAAATTCCGCCTCATCGCCGTCATTCCCGGCGTCGAAGAAAACAACCTTTTCCGCCGCAACGTCCAGCTCGTGCAGGCGCAGCGTTCCCGCATCGTCCAGATGAGGCAGGCCGCCGAAAACGCTTCCGGCGAAGAAAAGGCCAAGCTCGAAGAAGAAATCAAGAAGGCGGAGGAAGTTCTCGTCAAAAACAACGAGGAAATGACCAAGCGCTACGGCTTCTCCCTCGCCCGCGATTATCTGATGGAAATCGAGGAATCCAAGCTCTACACGCTCGTCAACGAAGAGGAATTCCTCAAGGCGGAAAAAGCCGCCGCCGACGCCGAGCTCGCCGCCGGCGCGAAGAAAATCGTCGAAGAAGCGAAAAACTGAACGCGCTCCTTCTGCGGAAAAACATGCGTTCCCGCGGGATTCGTCCGCGGGAACGCGTTTCTTTTTCGCGGACGAAGAACCGCCGTTTTCGCCGCCCGGAACCAGATGAAGAACGAAAAGAAAACCGTCGCCCCGCGCGCTTTCAACGTGATGGCGAAGCCTATCGGCGCGCTGTGCAATCTCAATTGCACCTACTGCTATTACCTTGAAAAGCAAGGGCTTTACGCCGACGAGAAAATGCCGCGCATGAGCGACGAGGTGCTCGAGCGCTTCATCCGCGACTACATCGCCGCGCAGGAAGTTCCCCAAGTCCAGTTCGTCTGGCAAGGCGGCGAACCTTCGCTGCTCGGCATCGACTTCTTCAGAAAAGTTCTCGAATTCGAAAAAAAATACGCCGACGGCAAGGAAATCGAAAACGCTTTCCAGACGAACGGAACGCTCCTCACCGACGAGTGGGCGGCCTTCCTCGCCGACAACCGTTTCCTCGTCGGCGTGAGCATCGACGGCCCGCGGGAACTCCACGACGCGCGCCGGCGCACTCGCGCGGGAACGCCCTCGTTCGACCTCGTCGAAGCGGGCATTCGCCGCCTGAAGCGCTTCGGCGCGGAGTTCAACACGCTGACCGTCGTCGGCGAACACAACGTCCGCCACGCGCTTGAAGTCTACGAATTTCTGCGGGAATGCGGCTCCGGATTCATCCAGTTCATCCCGCTCGTGGAACGCCCGGCGCCGCCGGAAGACGCGCCGATGCGCTTCGCCGCGCCGCCCGACCTCGCGGCGGGAAAACTCGGCGATCCGCTCGTCATGCCCTGGTCCGTCCGCCCGAACGACTACGGCGACTTTCTCTGCGCGATTTACGACGTGTGGGTGCGCCGCGACGTCGGAAAAACATTCGTGCAGCTTTTCGACGTCGCCTTGTGCGCCTGGGCAGGCGTTCCCGCGCCGCTGTGCTTCTTCAGCGAAAAATGCGGAAGCGCGCTCGCGATCGAGCACAACGGCGACATTTACTCCTGCGACCATTTCGTCTACCCGAAATTCCGCCTCGGCAGCATCCTGAAAGATTCGCTCGCGGAGCTCGCCTCTTCGCCGCGCCAGAAAAAATTCGGCGAACTGAAATTTTCATCGCTCCCGCGCGTCTGCCGCAAATGCGGCGTGCGCTTCGTCTGCAACGGCGAGTGCCCGAAGCACCGCTTCCTGCACACGCCCGAGGGCGAACCCGGACTCAACTACTTCTGCGCCGCCTACAAAAAATTCTTCACGCACGCCGCGCCGACGATGAGCCGCATGAAAGCGCTGCTCGAAGAAAACCGCGCTCCCGCGGAAATCATGGCGGAGCTTTCGTAGAAAAAAAAGACTTCCGACCGCGCTCACGCGCCGCGAATGCTTTCGAGCACGCGGAAAAAATCCGGGAACGTCTTCGCGCAGCACGCGGGATCTTCGAGTTCGATCCAAGGCGAACCGTCGCCGCGCAAATCGAAGGTGCCGAGGACGCCGAAGCTCATCGCGATGCGGTGATCGCGGTAAGTCGCGATGCGGAATTTTCCGCCGGGCGACGCGTCCGCGCGGGAACGCAGCGCCGCGCGCGCGATCGGGACGACGCGCAGCGAATCCTCCGTCTGCGCAACGTTTTCCGCGCCGAGTATTTTCGAAAGCTCCGCGGCGACGGCGGCGACGCGGTCGGTTTCCTGCCGCCGCGTGTGCGCGATGCCGCGAATCGTCAGCGGCGTTCCCGCGTCGAGCAGAGGAGAAACGGCGGCGAGCGTGAGAAAGGTGTCGGAAATCGCGTTGAAGTCCGCGTCGAAGCCGCGCGTCGACGTTCCCGCGCAGGCGCGGCACAGCGGCGTTCCCGCGGCGTCCGCGGAAAGCGCGCAGGAAATCAGGTCGTGCGGCGGCGCGGAAAGCTCCGCCGCGAACGCGGCGTCGCCCTGAAGCCCTTCCGTATCGAAATTTCGGATGCAGACCTCGCTGCCGCGGTGAACGAAAGGCAGCACCAGAAAATACGACGCGGCGGTGGCGTCGGGCTCGACCGCGTAATCGAGCGCCCCCGCGCCGTAGCCTCCGCCGCAGACAAAGGCGTTCCCGCGAGCTTCGAGAGCACCGCCGAACTGCGCGATCATTTTCGCCGTCATGTCGACGAACGGCCGCGAAACCGTTTCGCCTTTCAGAAAAACTTCGAACGTTCCCGCGCCGTTCTTCGCTCCGGCGACGGGCGCGATCAGCATCAGCGCGGAAAGGATCTGACTCGACGCGCGCGCGTCGACGGCGACGTCCCTCGCGGAAACGCCGCGCGTGCGCATCGTGAAGGGGAAAAAGCCGCGCTCGCCGTGGAATTCGAAGTCGCAGCCGATTTTCTCAAGCGCCTCGAGCAGACCGGACATCGGGCGCTTGCGCATCGCATCGACGCCGTCGAGCCTGTATTC
>DVOG01000182.1 GCA_018713755.1 Candidatus Spyradosoma merdigallinarum
GTTGTTGATGATGACGCCCGCCGAGGAGCCGCCGATCGCGTCCACGCGCGGCAGGTGCGCCCGCGCGAGCTTCAGCGAGTCCATGATGCCGTTGTAATGGTAATCGGGATCGCTTTCGAAATAGGGGGACCACTTGACCTCTTCGGAGAAGACGACTTTCCCGTCGATCAGCGCCGCGCACTTGCGGTCGGAGCCGCCGAGATCGAACCCGATGCGGCAGCCGTCGAGATTGCGCCCGAGCGGGAGCGCCGAGGCGGCTTCCTTCGGGAGCCCGCTCTCTTCGACGACGACGATTTCAATGCCATGCTCGAAGGTTTTCTTGAAGAAGTCGTAGTCGAACGCGCGCTCGCCGTTCGGCGCGTAGACCTCGGCGAGCACTTTCGCCATGTCCGGCGCGTATTTTCCGGAAAGATAAATCTTGGTGCCGCCGCGCGCCCAAAGCATGAATTTCACGATGCGCTCGACGTAGGTCTTGTTCAGAGCGGCGAATTCCGGCGTGCAGGGCAGACAAACCGTGCGGAACACGGAGGCGGTGCCGTCCGGGCGCTCAAGTCCGATGGCGAGCGGCGCGGCGTCGGCGGTTTTTTCCGCGAGCTTGCGGTATTCGCGGTTCCACAGCACGGCGGGAACGAACGCGGGATCGATTTCGGGAACGAATTTGGGGGAAACTTTAATCATGATTTTTTCGGAGGTGAAATTTGGCGGGTTTCGAAACGCTGAGGAAAAAAGAAAACGGGAGAAGCACGGCAGGAACGCGGCGCGCGGGAACGGCGTTTTTTTCTCGTTCCCGCGCGTCGCGCCGCGCGCGATGCGGCTCAGAGCTTGGCGGCGGCGGCCTTGTCGAGCACGAACTCGCAGTTCGGATGGTTCTGCAGCCAGCTCGCCGGGCAGTTTTCGCTCGGCGCTTCGCGGACGGAGCGGTAAATGATGTCCGCCTTGTTTTCTCCCCAGGCGAGGAGGATGATTTTCTTCGATTCGAGAATCGTGCCGACGCCCATCGTCACGGCGGAGGTCGGGACTTCGTCAATCTTCCCGTGGAAGAACAGGCGCGCGTTGTCCTTGATCGTCAGCTCGTCGAGCTTGACCTGGTGCGTGCGCGTTTCCGGCCCGCAGGGCGGTTCGTTGAAGCCGATGTGCCCCGTGCGGCCGATGCCGAGAATCTGAATGTCGATCCCGCCGGCGGCCTTGATGTCGGCGTCGTATTTCGCGCACATTTCGGCGACTTTGTCCGCGGGAACGGTGCCGTCCGGCACGTGCGTCTTCGCCTTGTCGATGTCGACGTGGTCGAAGAGCTCCGTGTTCATGAAATAGCGGTAGCTCTGGTCGTGCGTTCCCGGCAGTCCGTAATATTCGTCGAGATTGAAGCTCGTGACGTTCCTGAAGCTCAGCCCTTCTTCCTTGTGCAGACGAATCAGCTCTTTGTAGAGAACGACGGGCGTCGATCCCGTGGCGAGCCCGAGAACGGCTTCTTTGCCTTCCGCGGCGCGCGCGCGGATGAGCGCTGCGATTTCGGCAGCGACGGCTTTGACGGCTTCTTCCTTCGTGTCGGAAACCTTAACAACGATTTTGGATGTGCTCATAACGGTGATATTTGACGTTGGAAAAATGGAGGTATGAAACGGGAACGAGTTTACTTGCGGCGCGCCCCGCGGTCAAGAACTCTTGCGCCGCCGCGTTTTCCCGTTCCCGCGCGTTGGGCTTTGATTTCCGGCGGAAAGACTGCTACTGTCGGCGCTCCCGAAAAAAATGACCGACATCGCGAAATATCTTCCGCCGATCCTGCGGCACGACGGCGTCTGCTTCCTGAACGGCGACGGCGCGCTCGCCGTGCGGGATCGCCGCGCGTATCCCTTCGAGGACAAATGGGTTCTCTGCCGCGACTTCCGCGAAGCCGCCGACGCGATTCGCGCCATGGTCACGCAGGGCGGCGGCCCGCTGGAAGTCTCGCTGCAGACGCTGCGCCTCTGCGCGCGGGAGCGGGACGCCTCGCCGGAGCTCTTCCGCGCCTGCGCGGAAACGCTTTCCGCCGCGCGCCCCACCAACGCCGCGGCGGCGCGGGAACTCGCGCGCCTTCTGCCCGAAATCGAAAAGCTCTTCGCCGCGGGAACGTTCTCGCCGGAAGCCGTCGACCGGATCGCGCAGCGGGCGCTCGACGCCTTCGACGCCGCGTATCTGAAAATCGGCGAAAAGCTCGAAGCGCGCATCGCCGACGGCGACGGCATCCTCACGACCTGCTTCGCCGAGCACTCGTTTTTCGTCGCCCTTTCCCTCGCGCGGGAACACGGCAAGCGCTTCCGCGTCTTCATTCCCGAAACGCGCCCGTATCTGCAGGGCGCGCGGCTGACGGCGCCGTCGCTGCGGGAACTCGGCTTCGACGCCGTGCTCGTCACCGACGGCATGCCCGCGCACTTCATGGCGGAGGGAAAAATCACGAAATACGTCACGGCTTCGGACGCGGCGCTCCGCGACGGAACCGTCGTGAACAAAGTCGGCACGCTCGCGAACGCGATCGCCTGCGCGCATTTCGGCATTCCCTACTACGCGACGTCGACGGGCATCGACGAGCGGCGAGGACGGCGCGACGTCGTCGTCGAACTCCGCGATCCGGAGGAGGTGAAGCGCGTGCGCGGCGTCCCGATCACGCGCGCGGACGTTCCCGCCTGCTACCCGTGCTTCGACGTCGTCGAGCCGCGGCTCGTCACGGAAATCATCGCGCCGGAGGAAACGCTGTGCCCGAACATGCGGTAATCGGAGGAACGGGCCTCGAAAAGCTCGGCGAAAGAAACGGCGAGAAGCGCGTCGTCGCCACGCCTTTCGGCGACGCGGAAATTCACTGTTCCCGCGACGGCGTCGCGTTCGTTTCGCGGCACCGCGCGGACCACTCGCTCGCGCCGCACCGCGTCAACTTCCGCGCGAACGTGCATGCGCTTTCCGCGCTCGGCGTGAAAAACGTCTTCGCCGTCTACGCCGTCGGCTCGATCACGGACGCGCTGCCGCCGGGAACGGCGGGCGTCGTCGCGGATTTCATCGATTTTTCCGGCAGAGGCGGGAACACGTTTTTCGACGGCGCGGCGTTCCCGCTGAAGCACGCGGACATGACGCGTCTCGTCTGCGAACCTCTCGCGGAGCGCTTCGCGCGCGCCGCGCGGGAATGCGGGCTCCCGCTGCGGGAACGCCGCGGCGTTTACGCCATGACCGCCGGACCGCGCCTGGAAACGCCGGCGGAAATTCGCGCGCTGCGCGCCTTGGGCGCGGATTTCGTCGGAATGACGATGGGCACGGAAGCGCCGCTGTGCGTCGAGGCGGGAATGCGCTTTCTGCCGATCGCGTTTTCCGTGAACTGGGCCGCGGGCGTCGAAAAGCGCGACGGCGTCGGCTTCATTTCCGACGAGGAAACCGCGGAGATCTCCGAAAAAATCACGCGCGCCGCCGTCCGCGCGCTTCTTTCGTGACGGGAACGGGAGGCTCCCGCGCGGGAACGCCGCAGAAATCGTTTGCGGGAACGCGCGGTTTCGGTAAGATTCTTTTTCTCCGCAACAACGCAATGGACCGTCCGTTCCGCATACGATTCCGCAAATACGCCCTTTTCTGGAAACTGGCGGCGGCGACGTTTTTCGTCGACCAGCTCACGAAGCTGCTCGTCATCGCCCTGCTCCCGCCGATGATGCGGGAAATGCCGGGCTACGATCCGGCGTCGACGCCGATCGCCGTCGTTCCCGGCTTTTTCAACCTCGTCCACGTCGGCAATTTCGGCGCGGCGTGGGGCCTGCTCTCCGGGCAGAAAATTTTTCTGACGCTGTTCGCGCTCGCCGCGCTCGCCGCGATTTTCAAATTCCGGCGGCAGCTCGAGCTTGAGCGGCGCCCCGTGCAGCTGGCGTTCGGGCTGCTTGTCGGCGGCATTTTCGGCAATTTGCTGGATCGGCTCTGGCACGGCTACGTGGTGGATTTTCTCGACTTCACGCTCCCGCTGATCGGCTACCGCTGGCCGGCTTTCAACGCGGCGGACTGCGGGATCGTCGTCGGCGTCGGGATTTTCCTCGTGCTGAACACGCTCCCGCTCTTCGGCTACAACCACCCGGAGGCGAAGCGCTTCAACGAGGAAGACGCGCTGAAATGAAATTCATCTCCGTTTCATCCGAAAAAAGAGCGAAAAAGCCATGAACGTTCCCGCCGAAGAGAAAAAGACTTACGCGCGCTTCGTCACGGAAATGCGCGTGCGCCCGGACGACATCGATCTTTACTGCCACGTTCACGCGTCGCGCTACCTCGACTACGTGCTTGCGGCGCGGCTCGACCAGATGGAGCGTTTTTACGGCATGCCGATGGAGGAATTCGCCGCGCGCGGCCTCGGCTGGTTTCAGCGCGCCATGACCATCAACTACAAGCGCCCGCTCGCGATGGGCGAGCGCTTCAAGGTTGAAACCGGCGTCGTCGCCTTCCGCCGAGACGGCGTCGTCGTCTCGTTCAAAATTTTCAAGGAAAACGGAAGAGTCTCCGCCGACGGCGAAGGCGACTACGCCCTCATCGACATGAAAACGCGCCGCGCGACGGCGATTCCCGCAGACGTCAAAGAAAAATATTCCCTATGATGAAAAATCTGACCGTTCCCGCGCTCGCATGCGCGTGCGCATTTTCGGCGGGCGTTCCCGCCGCGGCGGAAACCGCCGAGCCCTACAATCCCGTGAAAGCGCTCCGCGGCGAACGCGCCGCCGTTCCCGCGAACGACGACGACCGCGGGAGCTTCGTCCTGCCGAAGGAAAAGCGCGGGAGCGCCGTCGCGCTCGCCGTCGCGCCGGAATATTTTTTCGATTTCGGGAGCGACCTTCCCGACGGCGACGGCTGGGGCGCGAGCCTTTCCGCCGCCGTGCGCTTCGACACCGACACGCCGAACTGGGAATTTCTCGGCGAGCTGGAATTCCTCGGCTACACCGCGGAAAGCGGACATTACGCGCACAACGGCCGCCGCGTCAAAGAGGAGCTGCAGTCGGCGAACCTGCTCATCCATCTCGGTCTCGCCCGTGCGCTCGGAGAAAATTTCGTGCTCGAGGGGCTGCTCGGCTTCGGCCTCGGCGTCACTTACGGCGAAGTCAAAGGCGAGAATTTCAAGACGTCAAGCAGCGGAGACCTGACGACGACCGTTTCCGCGAAACTGCGCGGAGAATACCGACTCGACGAAAATTGGGGCGTGTTCGCGGCTTACCGTTTCGCCTACGTTTCGCCGTCGATCGCGTCGCGCGTCGCGGACTGGCGCAGCCTTGACCTTTTCGCGCAGTCCGTCGAAATCGGCCTGCGCTATCGCTTCTGAGCGCAGCGTTCCCGCGAAGTTTCCCCGTTCCCGCGAAACCCGCAAAAAAACACGCGTTCCCGTGGAGGAACGCGTGTTTCGTTTTCGCGCGGCAGACGCTCAGGCGTGCGCGGCGGCGGTTTCCGCGGCGAGCTGGTCGCGGGCGTTCTTGATCATGAAGTGCAGGCGGTTGAGCACGTTGGCTTCCGACGTTCCCGAATCGAAATCGAGAAAGAGCAGATTCATTTTCGGATACAGGCGCTTGACGCGCTTTTCGATGCCCTTCGCCACGATGTGATTGGCGATGCATCCGAAGGGCTGGAGCGAAACCGCGTTGCAGATGCCGTGCTCGGCGAACGAGGCAAACTCCGCGGGAATGAGCCAGCCTTCGCCGAACTGCGCCGCGAGGTTGACGATTCCCGCGCCTTTTTTCGCCTTTTCCTCGATGCTGCCGAACGGCCGGTAGCGGCGGAAGGCGCGGCAGGCGCGGTCCGCTTTCGCGATGGCGGATTTCGCGATCATCGAAAACGCGAGCGTGAATCCCCAAGTGCGCAGCGAACGGTGCGCGAGGTTGAGCTTGACGTTGATGCGGTTGTTCACGATGTCCTGAATCATGAAGTCCGTGACGTTGGGAATCACGGGTTCGACGCCGTTTTCCGCAAGCCACGACACGACGTTCTTGTGCGAGAACGAGTTGTATTTGACGTAGATTTCGCCGACGATGCCGATGGCGGGAACGCGCTCCGTCTTCACGGGAACGGCGTCGAATTCCTCCGCCGCGCGGCGCAGCAGGCGGAACATTTCGCTCACGCGCTTCCAGCGCACGCAGGGCACGAGCGCCGCCATGTAGCTGTCGCGCAGCTTCGCCGCCGTTCCCGCGTCGCGCTCGCGCACGACGGTCGAATAATACATCTGCGAAATGCAGTCGCCGTAGACGACGGCGGAAATCGCGCACTTGGCGATTTTCGACAGCGAGAAATGCATCCCCGGCTGGTCGTTGATCGGCGAAGTGCCGATGCCGAGCGCGACGACGGGAACGTCGCCGTAGCCCGCGTTCGCCAGCGCTTTTTTGATCAGCGTGAGGTAGTTCGTGGCGCGGCACTGCCCGCCCGTCTGCGAAATGCCGACGGCGACGTCCTTCGGGTCGTATTTTCCGGAATCGAGCGCCTTGACGATGTCGCCGACGACGAGCGTCGCCGGATAGCAGATTTCGTTGTTGGAATGCTTCAGGCCGTATTCGACGGTTTTCTCGTCGCTGGGCGGGAGCATCGCGGCGCGGTAGCCGCAGGCTTCGAGCGCGGGCTTGATGATCGGCGAAAGATAGCCGGAAATGAACGGGTAAAGAATCATGCGCCGGCGATCCTCTTCGCGGAAAACCGCCGTGTGCTCGGGAAGCGCCTTTCTGCCGCGCGTTCCCGCGGAGGCGTTCTTGAACTTGAGGCTTTCGATGAGCGAGCGCAGACGCAGCTTCAGCGAGCCGATGTTGTTCACGTCGTCGATCTTGAGAATCGTGATGTTCTTGCCGTTCTTTTTCAGAATGTCGGAAACCTCGTCGATGATGAACGCGTCGGGCCCGCAGCCGAACGAGGTCATCTGCACGTAGTGCACGGAATCGTCCGCCTCGGCGACGAAGCGCGCCGCCTTGAGAATGCGCGTGACGTAAGTCCACTGCAGCACGCCGTTGATGCCGTCGAGCGCGTCGTCGTCGGAAAAGCGCACGATATCCTCGGTGATGACGTCCGCGCCGAAATCCGCCGCCATGTCGGAAATCTTATGCTGGACGAGCGGGTCGGAGTGGTAAGGTCTTCCCGCGAGCAGCAGCGTCATGCGGCCGTTTTTCCGCGCGTTTTCCAAAATGGTCTTCGCCTTGTCGCAGAGCTCGTGCGTGAATTTGCGCTGCGCGTTGAGCGCGACGGAAAAAGCGGGTTCGAAAACGGACTTCGCGACGCCGATCCCGTGCAGATACTTGTAGCAGGCGCGGCGCAGCAGCTTTTCGTCGGAAAACGTGACGACGGGCGAATCCAGCGGCACGCCGTATTTTTCCCGCGTTTCCATGGCGGAGGCGACGACCTGCGAGTAGCTCGAGACGATCGGGCAGTTGAAGCTGCCGTGCGCCTCCTTGTCCTCCATGCGCTCCCGCAGAACGTAGGGCATGAAGATGCGCTCGACCTTGCGGTTCACGAGGTCGAGAATGTGCCCGTGCGTGAGCTTCGCGGGGAAGCAGATGTTGTCGGACATCACGCTGTGCAGCCCCTTTTCGTAAAGCGGCATCGTCGACGTCGCGGAAACGACGACCTCGAAGCCGCATTCCGAAAGCAGCGCGCTCCAGAACGGAAAATTCTCGAACGCGTTGAGCGCGCGCGGGATTCCGATTCTGCGCTTGGCGGCGGCGGTCTTCGCGAGCTCCACGGCGCGCGCCGCGGGAACGGCGTGGCGGCGGAAAATCCGCGAATACTTGAACGTGTACATGTTTTCGCCCTTGCGGAAATCGCCGCCCTTGTTCGTGAAGATTTTCTCGCACTTGTTCCCGGAATAGTAGACGTTCCCGTTGTCGAAGAGAAATTCGCGCACCTGGCAGCGGTTCGTGCAGCCCGGGCAAGTCAGCTGCTTTTCCTTGTAGGCGTTGTGATGCGCGTAGCGCGCCAGCGGCGTTCCCGCGCCGGGCGCGGCGTTCCCGCCGGCGTTTTTCTCGTAGATTTCCTTGGCGTAGAGCGCGCAGCCGTAGGCGCCCATCAGCTCCGGCATGTTCGTGAAGATGACGGATTTGCCCGTCAGCTTCTCGAACGCGCGCACGACGGAGAGGTTGCGGAACGTCCCGCCCTGCACGACGATGTTGTCGCCCAGCTCGGAGATGTCGCGGATTTTCAGAACCTTGTGCAGGCAGTTCTTGATGATGGAAAAGCTCAGTCCCGCCGCGATGTCGGGAACGCCCGCGCCTTCCCGCAGGCATTGCTTGACCTTGGAATTCATGAACACGGTGCAGCGCGTGCCCAAGTCGCAGGGCGCTTCGGAGAAGCACGCCATGCGCGCGAACTCCGCCACGGGATGCTTCAGCGACGCCGCGAACGCCTCGACGAACGAACCGCAGCCCGACGAGCACGCCTCGTTGATTTCAAGCCGGTTGATCGCCTGGTTTTCGACGAAAATCGCCTTCATGTCCTGCCCGCCGATGTCGAGAATGAACGACACGTCGGGCTTGAACTTGCGCGCCGCGCGGTAGTGCGCGATCGTCTCGACGATGCCTTCGTCGAGGTTGAACGCCGCCTTCACGAGGTCTTCGCCGTAGCCGGTGACGCAGCTGCGCGCGATGCGGACTTCCTTGCCCGCGGCGCGGCATTTTTCGAGAAACGCCTTCAGCCCTTCCTCCGCCGTGCCGAGCGCGTCGCCCTGCGATTTTTTGTAAAAACGGTAAAGCACCCGTTCCCGCGCGTCGGCGATGACGATTTTCGTCGTCGTCGAGCCCGAATCGACGCCGAGGAAACACGGCGAACCGTCGTATTCCTCGAGCGTGATTTCCGGAATGACGCCGCCCTGCTTCGTCGCGAACCAGGCGTCGAAATCTTCCTGCCCGGAAAAGAGCCGAGGGAGCGATCCCGCGTGCGGCGCATGCCCGACGGCGGTCTTCTGCGCGGCGAGCCCGCGCGCCGTTTCGGAAAGTTTCGGGAGCGGCGCGGCGTTCCCGCCCTTTTCGTCCTCTTCGCGGGAACGCGCCAGCGCCGTGAGCGCGCAGCCCCACGCGGGAATGATCGCGGCGTTCTCGCAGAAAATGCAGTCTTCGTCGCGCAGGTTCAGTTCTTCCTGAAACGCCTTGCGCAGCGCGGGAATGAACGCGAAAGGCCCGCCGCAGAAAAACGCCTTGGGCAAAATGTCGAACCCGCGCGCGAGATTCCCGATGCACTGCAGCGCGACGGCGTGGAAAATCGACGCCGCGATGTCTTCGCGGGAAACGTTGCGCGCGAGCAGGTTCTGGATGTCCGTCTTGGAAAAAACGCCGCAGCGCGAGGCGATCGGGTAAACGGTCCGCGCGGCGAGCGCAAGGTCGGAAAGCTCCGAGACGTCGCGCCCGAGCAGCGTCGCCATCTGGTCGATGAACGCTCCCGTGCCCCCGGCGCAGCTGCCGTTCATGCGGATGTCCGGCGATTTTCCCTCTTCGAAGAAAATCATCTTCGCGTCTTCCCCGCCGATGTCGACGAACGTTTTCGTCTCCGGATATTTCGCGCGAATGACTTCCGCCGCGGCGACGACTTCCTGCACGAAAGGCAAGTTCCCGCGTTCGGCGACGCCCATGCCCGCCGAGCCCGTGACGACGAGGCGGATTTCCCCGTCGCCGAGCTTCGCGAGCGCGTTTTCGAAGCCCGCCTGCAGCGCGCCGAAAATATCCGCGTGGTGGCGGCGGTATTCGGAATAGGCGACGTCGCCGTTCCCGTCGGCGAAGACCAGTTTCAGCGTCGTGGAGCCGACGTCCAGCCCGACATTGTAGCGCTTGTTTTCCATCGTGAAAAAATGTTTTTCTTTTGAAAAGTTCTGTTCTTTTTTTTTTTGCGGAATGCGTTCCCGCGCCTCAGCCCTCCGGATAAAGGCGGGAAACCGCCGTCCGGGCGACGTTCTTCTTCAGCCGCACGAGGAATTCCGCGTAGCGGTCGGGATCGGCGCTGAAGAGCGCCGTCTTGAGCACGGGCGAAAGCACGAACGGGAACACGCACTGGCTGTAGAGCGCCAGGCAGAAATGCTGCGCGTCGAAATCCTTCAGCCCGTGTTCCCGCGCGTGCTCCTCGAGCAGATGCACCGCGTAGGCGATGTTCCCGTGCTCGCTTTCCACGGACAGGAAAAGCTCCACGATGCCCTCGGGATCGCGGTAGATTTCATTGATGATGAAATGCGGCGCCGCGGGAACGGACGCCAGCAGGTCGATGTAGCTGTCCACGAATTTTTCGACTTTCTCGCGCACGCTCGCGTTCCCGCGGATGATTTTGCCCAGCTGCGGCATGAAGCCGTCGACCACGCTGCGGAAAATTTCCCGGAAAAGCTTCTCCTTCGTCCGAAAATAATAATGCAGCGAGGTGCGGCTGATGCCCGCCGTCTTCGCGATGTCGCTCATCGACGCCGCTTCCAGCCCTTTCTGCATGAACACGTCTTTCGCCGCTTCCAGAATTTTTTTCTCCGCAAGCGTCTTCTCGTCCGTCTCCGTCGTCTGACTCATAAGTTTTACAGAGCCGTAAAAACATGAATGTTTGACAGACATGTCAATGCAAAATTCCGCTGACGGCGTTCCCGCGCGCATCCCGGCGCGCGCCCGCGGCACGGGAACGCGCCGCGCTGCAAGATTGACTAAACGCGGAAAATCGCCATGCTTTTACGTTTCCATTTTTTCAGATCATGGCAACGGAACTCAGAGACACGTTGAACCTTCCCGTGACGGATTTCCCGATGCGGGCGAACCTCACCGCGCGCGAACCGAAACGCATCGCGTTCTGGGAAAAAACCGGCCTCTACCGCCGCCTTCAGGAAAAAAACGCGGGAACGGGAAAGCTTTTCGTGCTGCACGACGGTCCGCCGTTCACGAACGGAGACGTCCACATCGGCACCGCGCTGAACAAGCTGCTCAAGGACATCATCATGCGCTACAAGACGATGCGCGGCTTCCGCGTGCCCTACGTTCCCGGCTGGGACTGCCACGGGCTGCCCATCGAGCACAAGGTGATGAAGGAGCTCCACGCCAAGGCGAAAACGCTCTCGCCGCTCGAAATCCGCCGCGCCTGCGCCGAATTTTCCGAAACCTTCATTGAAAAGCAGCGCGCGCAGTTCCGCCGCCTCGGCATTCTCGCGGATTGGGCCGCGGAATACAAAACGAAAAATCCCGCCTACGAAGCCGACATTCTGCGCACCTTCGCGAACATGGTCGGGAAAGGCCTCGTCTACCGCAGCAAAAAGCCGGTCTACTGGTCGATCCCGTGCCGGACGGCGCTCGCCGAGGCGGAAATCGAATACAAAAATCATGTCTCGACCTCGATTTGGGTCGCGTTCACGCAGGTCGACGCTCCGGAGAAGAACTTCGTCATCTGGACGACGACGCCCTGGACGATTCCCGCGAACGTCGCCGTCGCCGTGCATCCCGACCTCGATTACGTCGAAATTTCCTGCGGCGGGAAAATTTACGTCGTCGCCGAAGCGCTCGCGGAAAAATTCATCGCCGACTGCGGGCTCGAAGGCGCCGCCGTCGTCGCGAAACGCCGCGGGAACACGCTCGAAGGCATCAGGACGCGCCATCCGATCTGCGACCGCGTCTCGCCCGTCGTCTGCGCCGACTACATCACGACGGACGCGGGAACGGGTTGCGTCCACACCGCCGGCGGCCACGGGCTCGAAGACTACCAGACCTGCCTTCGCTGCGGCATCGAAATTTACTGCCCGGTCAACGACGACGGCGTCTACGAAGACGACGGGCGCGTTCCCGCCGAGCTCGTCGGGCTCAGCGTCCTCGACGCGAACGGAAAATGCCCGGCCAACGAAGGCGTGCTGCGCCTCCTGGAAAAATCCGGAAAACTTCTCAAGACGGCGAAAATCGAACACCAGTATCCGCATTGCTGGCGCTCGAAAACGCCCGTCATCTTCCGCGCCATGGGACAATGGTTCGTCGCGCTCGACAAAAACGGCATGCGCGACGAGGCGCTGAAGCAGATCGGCGGCGTCGAGTGGGTGCCCGCCAGCGGCGAAAACCGCATCCGCGCCGCCGTCGAAGGCCGCCCGGACTGGTGCATTTCCCGCCAGCGCTCCTGGGGCGTCCCGATTCCCGTTTTCTACGAAAAAGACACGCGCGAAGCCTTCCTCGACGCGGGCGTCGTCCGCGGAATCGCCGACAAGGTCGCGTCCGCGGGAACGGACATCTGGTTCGCGCAGACGCCGGAGGAACTGCTCGCGGGCATCGACGTTCCCGCGAACTGGCCGTCGCCGGAAAAATTGGAGAAAGGCGCGGACACGCTCGACGTGTGGATCGACTCCGGATCGTCGAACGCCGCCGTGCTCAAGCGCAATCCCGAACTGGCGTTCCCGGCGGATCTCTATCTCGAGGGCTCCGACCAGCACCGCGGCTGGTTCCAGTCGTCGCTGTGGACGAGCGTCGTCAATTTCGGCTGCGCGCCGTACAAGAAAGTCATCACGCACGGCTTCGTCGTCAACGAAGGCACGCGCCAGAAAATCTCCAAGTCCGACGGCAAGCCGCAGACCGCCGACGGCTACGTTTCCAAATACGGCGCCGACATCGTCCGCCTCTGGATCGCTTCGGAAAACTACCGCAGCGACATCCCGCTTTCCGACGGCATTCTCGACGCGACCGCGACGCAATACCGCAACATCCGCAACACCATCCGCTACCAGCTTTCCAATCTTTACGACTTCGATCCCGCCAAGGACGCCGTGCCGTTCGCGGAACTGACGCCGATCGACAAATGGGCGCTCACGAAATTCTCCCGCCTGCTCGCCGACGTCACGAAGTTCTACGAAGACTGCGAATTTCACAAAGCCTACGCCGCGATCGACGCCTTCACCGTCGAAACGCTCTCGGCGACGTATCACAACATTCTCAAAGACCGCCTTTACACGTTCGCCGCAAACTCGCGGGAACGCCGCTCCTCGCAGACGGCGATCCGCGCGATGCTCTCCGCCTACCTGAAAATGCTCGCGCCGATGCTCCCGTTCACGACGGACGAGGCGTGGGGCTATTTCACCGCGGGCGGCGAATACGCGGAGAACTCCGTCCTGCTTCAGGACTGGCCCGCGCCGCGTCCGGAACTCGAGTTCCCGGAAGAAGCGGCGGACTTCGACGCGCTGCTCGCGCTGCTCGACGACGTGAATCAGAAACTCGACGAACTCCGCTCCGCGAAAGTCATCGGACAGTCGCTCGAAGCCGTCGTTTCGATTTCCGCCGATCCTGCCTCTCCCACGTTCGCGCTGCTGAAAAAATACGCGGCGCAGCTCGCGGAAACCTTCATCGTTTCCGAAGTCGTTCTGAAAGAAGCGCCCGCGGGAACGCCGGTCTCCGTCGACGCCGTCCGCGCCGAATCTCTCGGCTACGTGCGCTGCCCGCGCTCCTGGCGCTGGGTCCCGGAACTCGCCGACGCGGGAGCGTTCGGCAAAGTCTCGCCGCGCTGCCTCGCCGCGCTCAAGGAAAAATACCCCGCCGCGTTCTGATTTCGGCGGGAAAAAGCCAACCCGACCACGCAAC
>DVOG01000183.1 GCA_018713755.1 Candidatus Spyradosoma merdigallinarum
GTCGGGGAATGGCATGGCTGAAAATTTTTGCGCATTATGCGCGTTCCCGCCGCAGGCCGCAACGCGATTTTATTGCCGTCGCGGGAACGGAGCCGGAAAACGAAAAATCCCCGCCGAACCGACTCGGCGGAGATTTTTTTTTCGCGAAAACAGAGAATGCGCGCGGGAACGGCGGTCACTCCGCCGAGTCGGGCGCGGAAGCATCGTCGCCCTGTTGTCCGGCGTCTGCGGGCGCGGCGCCGCCCGGAAGCGTGAACTGGTCGAAGCTCGGACCGGAAACGTCCTGGTCGGCCTCGAAGAAGCCGTGGAGCTGGCGCAGACGCGTCGGATGCCGCATTTTGCGCAGCGCCTTCGCCTCGATTTGGCGAATGCGTTCCCGCGTGACGTTGAAGATTTTCCCGACTTCCTCGAGCGTGCGGGAATAGCCGTCCTTGAGGCCGAAGCGATACGTCAGCACTTCGCGTTCCCGCTCGGTCAGCGACTGGAGCACGTCGATGATTTTTTCGCGCAGCAGCGCGGTGGCGGCGATGTCGTAGGGATTTTCGGCCGCTTTGTCTTCGATGAAGTCGCCGAAGCTCGTGTCGTCGCCGTCGCCGACGGGGCTCTGAAGCGAAATCGGCTGCTGAGACATTTTCATGATCTGCTGAACGCGGTCGGGCGGCATCTGTATTTCGTTGGCGACCTCTTCGGGCGTGGGTTCGTGCCCGAGCTCCTGGAACAGCTGTTTCTGCACCTGCATGACTTTGTTGAGCGTTTCGATCATGTGCACGGGAATGCGGATCGTGCGCGCCTGGTCAGCGATGGAGCGCGTGATCGCCTGGCGAATCCACCACGTCGCGTACGTGGAGAATTTGTAGCCGCGGCGGTATTCGAATTTTTCCACCGCCTTCATCAGCCCCATGTTTCCTTCCTGAATGAGGTCGAGGAACGAAAGTCCGCGATTCGTGTATTTTTTCGCGATGGAAATCACGAGGCGCAAGTTGGCCTCGACCATGTTGGTCTTCGCCTTGTTCGCCGCGGAGAGGCATTCGCGCACTTCCTGGTAAACTTCCAGCAGCTCGGAAGCCTTGATGCGGTATTTTTCTTCGAGAGCGGCGAGTTCCGCCGTGATTTTCTTCGCGTCGAACTTGCGCGCGCGGCGGTCCTTGTGCTCGATCATTTCGAGCTGCCAAACGCACTCGCGGATTTTGTCGAGCTCCGGCTTGAACGCCTGCAGCCATTCTTCAAGCACCTTCATCTTGAAGCAGAACTTCCGCAGCAGCGGGCGGATTTCCTTCTGCAGCTTGACGAAGCGGGCGTAGCCCTTGCGGCGAATTTCCTCGTTCGCGCCGCCGACGTGTTCCGCCCACGCTTTGTCGAGCTTCGCGGAAATCGCTTCGACGGCGGAAATCGCCTTCGGGAGCATGCGGAAATACCATTCGCGGGATTCGACCTTTTTGTCGAGAACGACGCGGTCGAAACGCTCCGTCTTTTCGTTGAGGCGACGCGCCGTGTCGAGCTGCACGGGAAGCGTCAGCCAAACGGAGCAAAGCGCGTCCTGGGCGCGCGATTCCGCTTCTTCGATGCGGCGGGAAATCTGGATTTCCTGCTCGCGCGAAAGCAGCGGGACCTGCCCCATCTGCCGCAGATACATGCGCACGGGATCGTCGAGAATGTCGACCTGCGCCATGCGCAGCGCGTTTTCCTCTTCGGCGGAAAGGCGCAGCTTGTAGGCGTCGACTTCGTCGTTGTCGAGAATCTTGACGTCGAGATTGTCGAGAATGTTGATGATGCTCTCGAACGCTTCGTGCGAAGATCCCGTTTCGGGAATGAGCCGGTTGATGTCCTCGATCGTGACGAAGCCCTGCTGCTTGGAAAGCTGGTCGAGTTCCCGCACCTTTTCGTTCATCAGCACCTGGTCGACCGGCTCGCGCGAGGCGTCGCCCTCCGCATGCGGCATTTTCTGCGAACGCTCCAGCACGGCCGTGTTGTCGGTGGACTTGCGGCGGCGTTCCCGCTCGGCGTGCGTCAGCACATCGGAGCGGTCAGGGGCGTATTTGACGGTGCCGACTTCCGCCTTCTTCGGCGCAGCGGGAACGGCGGGTTCCGCCTTCGCCGGCGCCGGTTTCTCCGCCTTTTTTTTCGGAGCGGGAACGTTCTTTTTCGCGGGAACGGCGGCGGATTTCTTCTTCGCCGAAGAAACGGGTTTCGCCGCGACGGGCTTCTTTTTCGCCGCGGGTTCCTTTTTCGCGGGAGCGGATTTCTTTGCCGCGGGGACGGATTTTTTCGCAGACGCGGGTCTTTTCGCCGAAACGGGCTTTTTCGCGGGAACGGCGGCGGGTTTCTTCTTCGCCGAAGAAACGGGTTTCGCCGCGGCAGATTTCTTTTTGGAGACAATTTCTTTCTTCGCGGGAACGGGCTTCTTCGCGGAAGCGATCTTTTTCGCGGGAGCGGCGGCAAGCGCCTTCTTCTTCGCGGGAAGCGGCTGCTTCTTCGCCGAAATTTTCTTCGGCGTCGCCTTTTTCGCGACGGGCTTGACCTTGGATTTCTTCTTGTCTGCCATAAATTTTCGGATGCGTTGAAAAAAATTATCGTGCGGTTGTGTTGTCTTTCAGGCGAATGCGCGGCGGATTCTTCAAAATCCGTCTCAGCGCGATGCGTTTCTTCTGCAGCTCGAGCGTCTCCGCCGCGTCCGCCTCCGCGGTCCCGAGCAGCCTGTCGATCCGCCGGCGTTCCCGCTCGCACATTTTCGCGCAAAGGCGGAACAGGCACTCGTTCGCGATGCGCTCGAGATCGCTTTCGTTCCAGTCTTCCCGCTCGAAGCGGTTGCGGATTTTCGCCACGAAATCCCGCTCTTCGTCCGTTTCAAGCAAATCGTGGACGTCCGCGGCGCCGCGCCATTCGCCTTCCTGAAATTCCGCGAAAATTCTGTTGAGCAGACGCCCGGAGCAAGACTCGGCATCGAGCCATTCCGGCGGGATTGCGGCGGCGAACAAGGGCGTAACGGCATCGTAGTTAAGAACGAGAATTAAGACATCGTCTTCCGCCGTTGTCAAGGGCGCGTTCCCGCCGACGGGCGGCGCGGGCGCGGGAACGGCGGCAGAGACTTGCCCCGTGCGGAAGCGCTCTTCCGCGTTTTTCGCCGCGAGAAAATGCGCGAAATCGCGCTCGACGGCGAGGCGATCCAAGCCGGCGGCGAGCGCGAGCCGCACCAGGCAATCCGAGCGGAAAACCTCGGAATCCGATGCGGCGACGATGCCGAAAATCTCGTCCAGCGCCGCGCGCGTCTGCGCCGGCGTCAGGCGCGCGTCCTGCGGGAAAAACCGCCGCGCGATGAACGTCATCGCGGGAACGGCGCTGCCGAGAATCGCGGGAACGCCTCCGGCGCCGGCCCGCGCGAGAAATTCGTCGGGATCCTTGCCGCCGGGAACGCACAGAAAGCGCAAATCCAGCCCGGCGCGGAACGCGAGCGGCGCAAGGCGCAACGCCGCCTTTCGCCCCGCTTCGTCCGCGTCCAGCAGGCAGTCCAGCCTGTCGCTGTAGCGCCGCAGCAGCAGAAGCTGATCTTCCGTGATGCCCGTGCCCTGCCCGGCGACCGCCGTGCGGATGCCGCATTTCCAGCAGCGCACGGCGTCGAGCTGCCCTTCGACGAGCACGAACGGCGTTTCGCGCGTTCCCGCCGAGAGGCTTCCGTCCGCGCCGCGTCTGCCGGCGAAGACGTCCTTCGCCTTGTCGATGTTGAACAGCGTCGAGCCTTTGCGGAAAATTTCCGTTTCCGAAGAATTGATGTATTTCGCCTCGTTCGCGCCGCGCCCGTCCTCCGGCGTCACGCCGGGAATTTTCCGCGCCGTGAAAGCGACGACGCGCCGCTGAATGTCCGCGATCGGCACGATCAGGCGCGCCTCGAAGCGGGAACGCCAGAAAAGCGGATTCGGCGTGCGGTCCGTCCCGACGAACATCCCGGACGCCGCGAGCGCCTTCGCCGAAAAGCCGTTCTTTTTCAGCGCGGCGGCGAACGCGCGGGAACCCTCCGGCGGCAGAAACCCGACGCGGAACTCGCCCGCCGTTTCCGCGTCGAAACCGCGTTCCCGCGTCCAGTAATCGCGGACGCGCGCGGCGAGCTCCGTCTCCTCGCCGAATTTTCCGGAAAAATATTGCGCCGAAAATTCGTGAATGTCGAAAAGCTCGCCGCGCAGCGAGCGCTCGCCGGCGTTCCCGCCGCGCTGTTCGTATTCGACCGTCAGCCCGAAGCGCCGCGCGACGCGTTCGACGGATTCCGTGAACGTCAGGTTTTCGCGCGCCATCAGAAACTTGAAGATGTCGCCGCCCTGCCCCGTGCTGAAGCAGTAGTAAAACCCTTTTTCCGGATCGACGAAAAACGACGGCGTCTTCTCGTCCGTGAACGGGCTGAGCCCTTTCCACTTCGTGCCGGCGCGCCGCAGCGACGTGTAGTCTCCGATGAACGCGACGATGTCGGCGCGGGCTCGGATTTCGTCGACGGACTTTCTGGAAATAAACGGCACGGCAAAAAAAAACGATGGGCGGATTTTGTCGGGAAATGAGCGTTCCCGCGAGAAAAATCCCGCCGAAAATTTCTCGCCGCTTCGCTTAATCTGTGTAAAGTAAAACGACAAAACCCGAACGCCGAAAATTTTATGCTTTTGAAAAAAATGATCGCCGTCTGCGCCTGCGCCGCAGCCGCTCTTTCCGCCGCGGCGGGAACGCTCTCGCCCCGCGCCGGACTTTGGGAGAACGCCCTCGAATGCCGCGCCGAAAAACGCCCGAAAGACGCCGCGGCCGCCCTCGGAGAAATCGCCGCGCAATGCGCCGCCGAAAACGCGTGGAGCGAATACGCGCTCGCCGTCGAAATGCGCGCCGACGCCGAAGCCGCTCCCGCCGGCGGAAACGCCCCGCTCGAACGCGTCCGCGCCCTGAGCGCCGCGCTCGCCGACGCGCCCTCGAACGCGGCGCGGATCTTCCTCGAAGCCCGCCTCGCGCGCGCTTTCGCCGCGCTCGCCGACGCGCCGCGTCCGGGAACGCTGCGCGGGAACGGCGACGAAGAGCGCGGGAACGAAGCGCCCGACGACGTCGCGGCATGGTCCGACGCTCAGCTGCGCGCCGAGGCGGAACGCCGCTTCGAAAACGTCCTCGCGCAAGACGAACTGCTGAAGAAAATTCCCTTCGCCGCCGTCGCGCCGAAACCGGTTTTCGCCGACGAGTCCGCGCGGGAACGTTTCGCGGAAAAATTCGGGAAAATCGACGGCGCGGAAAATTTCGCGGCGGGAATTTTTTCGCTGAACGACGCGACGCCGGCGGAATTTCCGACGCTCTACGACTTCATCGCGCGCGACGCCGAAAAATTCTTCCTCGAACGCGCCGCGGCGGAGTATCCGCGCCTCGTCCGCGAGCGGAAAGCGCTGCCCGAAAACATCGCCTTTTTCGCCGACGCCCGGACGTTCGCCGACAGCGTTCCCGCGGAAAGCGCCGACGGGAACGCCCTTCTGCGCGCGCTTCAGATTCTGCGTTCCCGCACGCTTTTCCACGCCGCCGACGCGGACAAATCCGCGCGCGCGCGCGTCGGTCTCGACCGCCTCGCGTCCGCGTTTTCCTTCATCGGAAATCCGACGCGAGAACAGGAGGCCGCCTGCGAAGCCGCGCTGAAAAAATTCATCGCCGATTTCGCGTATTTCCCGATTTCCGCCGAGGCCTCCGCGCTGCTCGCCGACTTTCTCGTCGCGCAGGAACGCGAGCCCGAAGCTTTCGACGTTGCGGACAAGGCCGTCGCCGCGTTCGGGAACGCGAAGAACGCCGCCGCGTGCAAAAACATTCTCGAACGGCTGAAGCAGGAAACCGTTTCTTCGGAAAACGTGCCGGAAGTCTGGCTCGCCTCCGCGCCGACGCGTTTTTCCGTTTCCGCGAAAAACGCGGAACGCCTGCGTCTGCGCGCCGTTCCCGCCGACTGGCGCGACTATCTGAAAAAAGAGCACAACCGCCCGGCGAGCCTTTCCGCGAAAGAAATCCGCGATTTGCTTGACGCGGAAAACGCCGTCGTACTGACGTTCCCGCTCAAGAACTTCCACGATTTCCGCGCGCACGACCACGTCGTCGAAATTCCCGCCGGCAAGCTCGCGCCCGGATTTTATTTCCTGTTTTTCGCGCTGAACGACCATTCTTTCGGCGACGAAGAAAGCGCCGGCAGCTGCAAATTCGC
This sequence comes from Candidatus Spyradosoma merdigallinarum, assembly GCA_018713755.1. Lineage (GTDB taxonomy): Bacteria > Verrucomicrobiota > Verrucomicrobiia > Opitutales > UBA953 > Spyradosoma > Spyradosoma merdigallinarum. The sequence goes on from DVOG01000183.1 coordinate 6,191, forward strand.
GTGGGTCGGAGACGTCGCCGCGATACGCGAGGCGCAGCCCTGCGCGGAGGCCGACGGCACGCTGCGCGTGCGCGCCGTCGACGCCGTCACGGGAGCGCCGCTCGAAGGCGCGCGCGTGTCCGCCTGGAACAAAGCGCGCTGGGGCGGCGAGCGCCTCGCCGTTCCCGAAGTCCGCACGGACGCGCTCGGCGAAACCGTCGTCTCCGGACTGAAACGCGGGCGCGATCCCGTCGTCCTCGTCGAATGCGAGCGCCCCGACGCGGCCGCGCCCGGCGGGAACGCCGTCCACGCCGTTTCGCTCGAGCGCGTCCTGTTTTCCGCGCCGGAGCAAGCGCGGGAACGCCGCACGATTTCGCTTTTTTCCGACCGCGCCGTGTACCGTCCCGGACAGAAAATCTCGTTCAAGGGCATTCTCGCCGAACCGCGGAAAAGCGACGGCGGCGCGCAGGTTTTTCCCGGGAAAAAAGTCGAAGTGAAGCTCCGTCCCTCCGCCTACGGGGACGACCGCGTTCTCGCGAGCGCGGAAGCGTGGACCAACGGCTTCGGCTCGTTCGCGGGAACGCTCGCCGTGCCCGCGAGCGTCGGCCTCGGCCGCTGCGTCATCGAAGCGGAATGCGAAGGCTTCGAAAACGCCGAACGCGTTCCCGTCTTCATCGAAGAATACCGCCGGCCGAAGGCCGAACTTAAAATTTCTCTCGGCGAAGAGCCGCAGATTCTCGGCGGTCTCGCGCACGCGGTCGTCGCGGGAAAAGCGTTTTCCGGAGAGCCGCTCGCCGGAGCGAAAGTCCGTTGGAGCGTTTCCGGAGGCTTCGGCGGAGAAATCCTCGCGCACGGCGAAGGAGAGCTCGACGAGGCGGGAACGCTGAAAATTTCATGGAAAACCGAACGCTCGAAGCTCGACGAAAAATTCGCGGAAACGCTTTCTCCCGCGGAACGCCGCGCGGAAGAACTTCAGCTCGGGAAGTTCTTCTCCGTCGCCGCCGAAATCGTCGATTCCGACGGCGAAACCGTCGAGGGGAACGAAACGTTCAGGCTTTCCAACGCGAGCTTTTCGCTCGAGGCGGACGCGCCGGAATATTTCTTCCTCGGAGAAAAATCCGCGCTGCCCGTGTTCTGCGCGGCGCGCGCCGCGGCGGGAACGGCGCGTGACGGCGTTCCCGCTTCCGTCGAAATTTTCCGCCTCGTCGAACCTGAAAATCTTGACGCCGCGGAAGCCGCCGCTCCCGCGCGCGGCGAAAAGATTTTCGCGGCGGAGACGAAAACCGCGGCGTCCGAAAGCGCCCCCGTTCCCGCCGCGGAAATTCCCGCAGGAACGCTCGCGCCGGGACGTTTCCGCGCCGTTTTCCGCGCCGTCGACGATTTCGGGCAGAGCGTTTTTGTGGAGCGCGACTTTTCCGTGCTCGATCCCGCCGCGAAAAAATGCCCGATCGCCGCGCCGTTCCTGCTCGCGGATTCCGGCGCGCGCGGCGCGCTCAAAGTCGGCGAAACCGCGCGCTTCGCCTGGGGCAGCGGCTTCGCTTCCGCGCGGGCTTTCGTCGAAATTTTCGTCGGGAAGGAGCGCGTCGGCGCGTTCTGGACCGATCCCGCGCGCACGCAGCAGGAAATTCTCGTTCCCGCGACGGAGGCGATGCGCGGCAAGACGGCGACGCTCCGCGTCTCGCAGATGCGCGAAGGCGATTTCCGCGAAGCGAGAAAAACGTTCGACGTCGACGCGGGGAAAACGCTGAAAATCGAACGGGAACGCATGCGCACGACGCTCGTTCCCGGCGCGGCGGAAATTTGGACATTCCGGATTTCGCGCGCCGACGGCTCGCCCGCGACGGAAACGGAAGCGCTCGCCGCGCTCTACGACGTTTCCGCCGAAACGCTCTTCCGAGGCGGGAACGTCCGCCGCGACTGGGAGCGCATCGCCCGCGCGTTCGCCGCGCCGTTCCCGCAAAGCGGCGTTCCCGCGCTCACGGCGGAAAATTATTTCTACCGGCGTTTTCACTTTTTCGGAGAAGAAAAATTCTTCCCGGAATTCGCGCCGCCCTCGTGGAGCGTTCCGGAAGCGCGCCGCGCCCGCGCCGTTCCCATGGCCGCGGCGCTCGGGAACGCCGCCGTTTCCGCGAAATTCGCCGTCGCGGAAAGCCGCGCCGCGGACGAAGCCGGACTCGCCGAAGAAAGCGCCGGCTCCGCGGACGTTCCCGCCGACGGCGCGGAGACGCCCGACGAAGACTTCGCGGACGATTTTCCCGCGCGAAAAAATCTGCAGGAAACCGCGTTCTTTTTCCCGTTTCTTCAGACGGACGAACGCGGCGCGCTCAGCATCCGCTTCGTCGTTCCCGAAGCCCTCACGCGCTGGCGCTTCCGCCTTTTCGCGCACGATGAAAATCTGCGCGCGGGCGCGCTCGACGTCGACGGCATCCTCACGGCGAAAGACTTCACCGTTCGCCCCGCCGCGCCGCGTTTCCTGCGCGAAGGCGACGAAATCCGCTTTCCCGCGAAAATCGTCAACGCCTCCGAGCGGGAACTGAGCGGCGAGCTCGAAATCCGCGCGGAATTTTTCTCCGCCGACGGCAAAAAAATCGACGCGCAGGAAAAAGCGCCCGCGCGGCAAAACTTCGCCGTTCCCGCGAAATCTTCCGCGACGTTTTTCCGCGAAATCAGCGTTCCCGACGGCGCGGCGATGCTGCGTTTCCGCGCGGCGGCGAAATCCGGCGACGTTTCCGACGGCGAAGAAGGCGCGCTGCCCGTGCTCCCGCGGGAAACCGTGATCACGGAATCGCGCGCCGCGCTCGTGAAGCCCGGAGAAAAAGCCGCGCTCGCCTTCGCGCTCCCGCCGGCGG
>DVOG01000184.1 GCA_018713755.1 Candidatus Spyradosoma merdigallinarum
TCGGGATCTTGCCCGGGAACGAGCCGGCAGGTGATTTTCGCGGAGGCTTCCGCGGGAACGATCGTCTTCATGCCCGCGCCCTGATAGCCGCCGGAAATGCCGTTGAACTCCAGCGTCGGCGCGTAGCGCGCGCTTTCGAGCGCGGAGTAGCCGGGATGGCGCGACAGCGCGTCGACGCCGAGCTCCCTTTTGTAGGCTTCCTCGCTTTGCGGGAACCGCGCGAAAGCCTCGCGCTCCCACGCCGCGGGAGCGACGGCCCCGTCGTAAAAGCCGGGAACGGCGACCGAGCCGTCCGGCGCGTGCAGCGAGGCGCAGACTTCCGCCAGCGCCCGGATCGGGTTGACGACGGCCCCGCCGTGCAGCCCGCTGTGCAGGTCGCTGTTCGGGCCGAAGACGGTCAGCTCCAGCCCGACGATGCCGCGCAGCCCGATCGTGATCGCGACTTCGTCCTCGCTCGGACTCGACGTGTCGGAAAGCAGCAGGAAATCCGCTGTCGAGAGCTCGCCGACGCGCGCGTCGAGAAATTCGCGGAAATGCGTGCTCCCGATTTCCTCTTCGCCCTCGAAGACGAAGGTGAGGCGCAGCGGCAGGTCCGGGCGGCGTTCCCGCAGATTCGCGAGCGCCGCGACGGCGACGGCGTGCGGCCCCTTGTTGTCCGCCGCGCCGCGCGCGAAAAGGCGTCCGTTGCGGACGGAGGGCTCGAATGGCGGCGTTTCCCACAGCGCGAGCGGGTCGACGGGCTGCACGTCGTAGTGCCCGTAAATGACGATGTGCGGCAAGTCCGCGCGCGCGGCGTTGAAGCGGCCGACGACCACGGGATTTCCCGCCGTGGGAACGATTTCGGACTGCGCGCCCGCCTTTTCCAGAAGGCGGGCGAGGAAGTCCGCCGTGTCCTTCACGCCCTGCGAGAACGCGGGATCGGCGGAAACGCTCGGAAAGCGGACGTAGTCCGCGAGAATTTCGGCGATGTTCATGACGCGGGAAAATCTACGCCGCCGCCGCGCGTTTGGCAACAGCGGGTCTTGCGTTCCCGCGGCGGCGGCGGTAAGGTGAAAGGAGAAAAACGCGGAGAGAGAAAACATGCGCATCACACTGTTGGGCACGGGAACGTCGCAGGGCGTTCCGCTTATCGGGCACCCGAACGAAGGGCTGGATTTGTCCGAACCGAAAAATTGGCGCAACCGCTCCTGCGCGCACATCGTCAGCGACGGCGCGCACATTCAGATCGACGCCGGGCCGGAGTTCCGCCTCGCCTGCCTGAAATTTTGTGTTTCCGCCGTCGATTTCTTTTTCCTGACGCACGGGCACTCCGACCACATTTTGGGCATGGACGACCTGCGACGCTTCTGCGACCTGCGCGGCGGCGCGGCAATTCCCGTATGGACGACGCCGGAGGGCAAGGCGCGCGTCGAGGCGATTTTTCCCTACGGCATCCGCCCGCGCTCGGAACGGGGCTACGTCGCGCTCGAACCGCGCCTCGCGGAGCCGGACGCGACGCTCGCCTGCGGCACGCGCGTGCAGACGACGCTGCTCCCGCACGGGCCGCGCTTCCGCTCGCTCGGGCTCGTCTTCACGGAGAAAAAATCGGGGCAGCGCATCGCGTATTTCACGGACTGCAGCGAGGTTCCCGACGAGGCCGTCGCGCTCGCCCGCGGCGCGGATCTGCTCGTCATCGACGCGTTGCACCGCAATCCGCACCCGACGCACCTGAATTTCGAAAAGGCGCTTGAGGCGTCGCGAAAAATCCGCGCCGCGCTGACCGTTTTCACGCACATGACTTATCGCGCGGACTACGCGCGGGAATCCGCCGCGCTCCCGCCGGGCGTGCGACTCGGCTACGACGGCTTCGTCTGGGAAGACGGCGTCGTTTCGGAAGACTGACTTCCCGCGTTGCCGCGGTGCTCTCAAAATTCTATAATCGCTTGAAATGAATCTCCCCGTCTTTGACAGAGCCGCCGATTATTTTCGCGGCGACGATTCGACGCTCGACGCTTCGACGCCGCGGGAGCTCGTCGAGGAGCTGCGGAGGGCGGACAAGCTGTGGTTCGACTGCTACGGCTACCATTTTGTGGATTTCTCGATCGTCGACGGGCTTTACGAGACGCCGGGCCTTGAGGCGGAAGACATGCCGCCCGGGGAAACGGGCGCGGCGCTGCGCCGCGCGCTCGCGGCGCGCTTGGGGGACAAGGTCGTTTTCTTCGAGGGGCGGGCATTCCTGCTTTCGGGGACGCCGCGGGAGCATTTCCCGACGCCGGAGCTCGGCGACATGGAGCTCGACGGCGACGTGGTCTGCACGGTGTGTTCGTCCCGCAACCGCATCGAGCCGGCGGAGGGCACGCCCGCGCCGCTGCGGAAGCTGCTTCCCTACATTTGGGGGGCGCCGACGGACTTCGTCGCGCACGGATCCCATGCCTGCACGGTGGGGAGGCGCGTGAACGGGCGCATCTACCGCGTGAGACTGGAAAAGATCGGCATCCGCCGGGTGCGCGCCGTCTACCTGGGCTCGGAAAAAGCCTGAGCGCGCCCGCTTTTTTCCCCGCGGCGGAAACCGCGGAAACGCCGCGCGGTTTTCCCGCGCCGCCCGTGCTATGCTTGCAGGCGTCGTTCCCGCTTGCGTCCGCGGCGGGAACGCGTTTCCATTCTGCGTCATGAAGCAAGAGCGCGAGACGCCGTCAACGCAGCCGAACCTGATCCTGACGGGATTCATGGGCACGGGGAAATCCTCCGTCGGCCGCCTTCTCGCGCGGCGTCTGAAACGGCCTTTCGTCGACACGGACAAGGAAATCGAAAAACGCGTCCGCCGGAAAATCAAAGACATTTTCGCCGAAGAGGGCGAGGCGGCGTTTCGCGCGCTCGAGCGGCGCTGCGTCGAAGAATGGCTCCCGGACGCCGGCGCGGTCATCGCGACGGGCGGGGGCATTCTCACGTCGCCCGGCATGAGCGAGGCGCTGCGTTCCCGCGGCGTCGTCGTCACGCTCTTTGCGTCGCCGGAGACGATTTTCGCGCGCACGCGCGGAGGCTCGCGTCCGCTGCTGGAGACGGAAGACCCGCTGGCGAAAATCCGCGCGCTGCTCGCGGCGCGGGAACGCGATTACCTGAACGCCGGCATCGGCGTGCTGACGGACGGGCGGACGATGCCCGAGCTCGCCGCCGGCATTCTGCGGATTTACCGCCGCGCCTGCCGCGCGCGGCGCGCGTGAGGCGTTCCCGCGACGCGCGCGTTCCCCCGCGGACAATTTTTTTTCGCCGAAAAAATCGACAGGAAGAACGAGAAACAAAAAAGGACGACGCATGTTCCCGCAGGACCGCATCGAAAACTGGGCGCACGGGCAAGGGCTTTGGGCGCGCGTTCCCGCGGAGGACTGGAACGACTGGCGCTGGCAGATGCGCAACCGCATCGCGACGGCGGCGCAGCTCGAGGCGCTGATGCCGCTGACGGCGCAGGAGCGCGAAGGGCTGCGCGCCGCGGCGGGAAGGCTCGCGTTCGCGGTCACGCCGCATTTTTTCAACCTGATCGACCGCGGGAACCCCGCTTGTCCCGTGCGGCTCCAAGTCGTGCCGCGCGCGGCGGAAGGCGTCGTTTCCGCGGACGAGAGCGACGATCCCGTGGGCGAGGAAAAGACTTCGCCCGTGCCGGGACTCGTTCACCGCTACCCGGATCGCGTGATGCTGATTTCGACCGACCGCTGCGCCTGCTACTGCCGCTACTGCACGCGTTCCCGCCTCGTTTCCGCGGTGCGCGGCGGCGGCTTTCGCCCGCAGCTCGAAGCCGCGTTCCGCTACATCGCCGCGCACGAAGAGGTGCGCGACGTGCTTGTGAGCGGCGGAGATTTTCTCCTGCTGAGCGACGAAAAAATCGATTACGTGCTGGAACGCCTCCGCGCGATTCCGCACGTGGAGATCGTGCGCGTCGGCTCGCGCGTTCCCGTGTTCCTGCCGCAGCGCGTGACGCCGGAACTGTGCGCCGTGCTGCGGCGGCGCGGGCCGATTTGGATGAACATTCACGTGAACAGCCCGCGGGAATGCACGCGGGAAACGGCGGCGGCGCTGGAGCGGCTCGCCTTCGCGGGCGTCGCGCTCGGCAGCCAGTCCGTGCTGCTGCGCGGCGTGAACGACGACGAGGAGGCGCTGCGCTCGCTCGTGCACCGGCTGCTGATGATGCGCGTGCGCCCGTATTATCTTTACGCCTGCGACAAAATCCGCGGGAGCGCGCATTTCCGCGTTCCCGTCGCGCGCGGCGTCGAGCTCATCCGCTCCCTGCGCGGGTGGACGACGGGCTTCGCCGTGCCGCAGTTCGTCGTCGACGCGCCCGGCGGCGGCGGAAAAATCCCCGTCAATCCCGATTACGTCGAGACGTTTTTGCCCGACGGTTCCGTGCGCCTGCGGAATTTTCGCGACGAGGAGTGCCGCTACTGAGGCGGGAACGCCGTTCCTGCGGCGGCGCCGCTCAGCGCCGCGTCAGTCGCGCGCGAAGGTCGAAGACGTTGTCGAAGTCGCGAATCGAGTCTTCCCGCGTTTTCGAGAAAATACCCGCGTCGATGAGATTGAACACGATGTCGCCGATGTCGCGCGTCGTCTTCACGCCCCATTCCCGCAGCACGGAATAAGCCAGCGGGCCGAACTGCTCCTCGGCGAAATCCGCCGCGCCCTCCGCGAGCTCTTGCCCGGAAACGTGCCGCCGCCGCAGCTCCTTTTCGCGGGAACGCCCGAGCCGCTTCGCCGTCGCGCTCAGCGCGCCCGACACGAAAACATAGGCGTCGCGCGCGAACCTCGCGTCGCGTTCCGTGATGGCGTCCAGCGCCTTCTCCAAGGCTTTTTCCTGCATTTCTCAAACCTTTCCGCGGATTTTTCGAACCTCTCGCCGAGTAAACGCCCCTTCGCCTCTTTTTTCAAGCCCGCACTGCGCGTTCCCGCTTTCCTGCTTTCCTGCTTTTCTTTTTCGGGAAAGCGATGTAGTTTCCGCAACATGAACCGCCGCGATTTCCTGAAAACGACGCTGATGACGACGGGCGCGCTGATGCTGGCCCCGGCGCTTCCCGCGGCCGTTCCCGCGGGAAAGGCCGCCGCGCGGCGCGTGAGGCTCGGCATCGACGTCGTCGCGGCGGAAAATTTCGCGCGCCTGCGCGGCGAACGCGTCGGGCTGGTGACGAACCAGGCGGGCGTCGACGGGAACGGCGAAAGCACGATCACGGTGCTGCACGGGCGCGGGCGTCGCGCGGGCGTGAATCTCGTCGCGCTTTTCGGCCCGGAACACGGCATTTACGGCGACGTTCCCGCGGAGAAAATCGTCGCGAACCAGCGCGACGAACGGCTCGGCACCGGGCTTCCCGTTTTCTCGCTCTACGGCGGAACGCGCCGCCCGACTCCGGACATGCTGCGCGGCATCACGAAAATGGTCATCGATCTGCAGGACGTGGGCGCGCGCAGCTACACGTTCGTGAGCTGCATGCGGCTCGTGATGGAAGCCTGCTTCGAGGCGGGCATTCCCGTGCTCGTGCTCGACCGCCCGAATCCGCTCGGCGGGCTCAAGGCGGACGGGCCGATGCTCGACCGCAAGTGGCAGAGCTACGTCGGCATGTATCCCGTGCCTTACGTGCACGGGCTGACGATCGGCGAGCTCGCTCGCGCCGCGCTCGGAGAAAACTGGCTGACGCTTTCGCCGGAAGCGCGTTCCCGCGCGCGGCTCGAGGTGGCGAGCATGATCGGCTGGCGGCGCTCGATGCTTTGGCGCGACACGGGCCTGAAGTGGATTCCCACTTCGCCTTACATTTCCTCGCCCGACGCCGCGGAAGGCTACGCGATGACCGGGCTCGGCTGCTGCATCGGAAATTTTTCGCACACGTTCACCGCGTCGCGCCGCCCGCTGCGGCTCGTGCGCCCGTTCCGTTTCCTCGGCTACGCCGGAAAGGACGAAAAGGAAGTCGCCGACGCCGTGAACGGTTTCCGCGTCTCCGGGCTGCGCGGCGTTCCCGCCGTGCTTGAGGGCGAAAAGGCGGCGAAATCGCGCGGCGCGCTGCTCGTGATTGAAGATTGGCGGAAGCTGCGTCCGACGGAGCTCAGTTTCCACATGATGCGGCAGTGCTGCGTTTGGGAAAAAAGCAATCCTTTCGCGGCGTCGCGCGGGAACGAGCGCGAGCTTTTTCTGAAGCATCTCGGCGACGAAAAATTCTTCGACGCGCTTTGCCGCGAAGGCGCGCGCATCGACGTCAAAGCCTGGTGTTCCCGCTGGGAGGCGCGCGCGCTGGAATTTCGCCGCTCCGTCGCCGATTACCGCCTTTACGCCTGAGGCGCGAAAAGAAACCGCGTCGCCTTTCCCGCGGCGGAAACGGGAACGCCGCGCTCACAGCCGCGGCACGGCGGCGAGCAGCGCTTTCGCGCAGTCCGACTGCGGGTTGCCGTAGACTTCGTCCGGCGTGCCGCGTTCGACGATGCGCCCGCGCTGCATCACGAGAACGAAGTCGCTGATTTCTTCGACCACCGCGAGGTCGTGCGCGACGAAAAGATACGCGACGCCGCGCTCCGCCTGAATTTTTTTCAGCAACGCGAGAATTTGCGCCTGCACGGAAACGTCGAGCGCGGAAACGGGTTCGTCGCATACGACGAGCTCCGGGCGCGCGGCGAGGGCGCGCGCAATCGCGATGCGCTGGCGCTGCCCGCCGGAAAATTCGTGCGGATAGCGCAGGCGGTGATCCGCGTTCAGCCCGACCTGCTCGAGCAGCGCGACGACTTCCGCTTCGCGTTCACGCGCGGACATTTCAGGAAAATGGATTTCGAGCGGCTCGGAAAGCACGGCGAAAATCGTCTGCCGCGGGTTCAGCGACGCGTAAGGGTTCTGGAAAACCATCTGGATTTTCCGTCGCAGCGGGAGCGGCATGCGCGCCGCGGGCAGACGCGAAATCTCGTTGTTCCCGCAGAAAATTTTTCCGGAGTCGATGCGCTGCAGGCGCATGATCGCGCGCGCGAGCGTCGTTTTGCCGCAGCCGGATTCGCCGACGAGTCCGACGGTTTTTCCGCGCGGAATCTCGAACGAGACGCGGTCGACCGCCGTGAGGATTTTCTTTTTCGCGAAGCCGAAGAGCGAACGCGTTCCCGCGCGCAGCGCGAACTTCACGGTTACGTCTTCGACGCGCAGCGCGGGCGGCGCGTCGGCGTTTTTTTTCTCGGCGTCAGCGGGTTTCATTTCCGTCGTCGGAGAAAAGCGCGTTCAGCGCGAGCCAGGCTTCGGCGGGAACGCACTCGGGGCGGGAAAGCGCGCTCGCGCCGAAGCGCGGGAGCGCGTCGAGCCACGCGGCGATTTTTTCCGCGGGAACGTCCGCGGCGACTTTTTTCAGCGTCGCGCCGAGCTGTTTTCTGCGGTAGATGAAAATTTCGCGGATGAGCCGCCGCGCGGTTTTTCCGAACAGAACCGGACGTTCCCGCCGGCGCAGGTGCAGCAGGCAGGAGCCGACTTTCGGCGGCGGGAAAAAGCACTGCGCGGGAACGTCGTGCCCGGGTTCGCGCGCGTAGGCCGCGTCGAGAAAAACGGAAAGCGCGCCGCAGTTTTTCGTGCCCGGCGCGGCGGCGAAGCGCTCGGCGGCTTCCTTCTGCAGCATCAGGACGAGCGTTTCCGGCAGCCGCCCGCTTTCGAGCACGGCGTCTGTCCACGGCGTGGAAATCGCGTAGGGCAGGTTGGCGACGATTTTGAACGGCGTTCCCGGCGGCATTTTTTCCGGGAACGCGGCGAGCGGGAAATCCATCGCGTCGGCTTCTTTCAGGTCGAAGGTCTCCGGATAATTCGGCGCGACGCGTTCCCGCAGATGCGCGGCGAGCGCGGGATCGCGTTCGACGGCGAAGACGCGCGCGCCCGCCTGGAGCAGCGTCGTCGTGAGCGTGCCCAGCCCCGGTCCGACTTCGACGACGACGTCGCCCGCGCGGATTTCGGCAAGCGCGAGCGACTTGCGGACGATGTTCCCGTCGACGAGAAAATTTTGTCCGAGGCGCTTTTTCGGCGCATGGCCGAGCGCCGCGAGCAGGTCCCGCGTCGTGTTCAGGTTGTAAGGGCCGGTCAGCATGGTTGCAGCAGATATTCGTCCGTTCCGAAAAAAAATCAGGGCCGCGCCGCGCCTTTCGCCGCGGGAGCGCGCTTCACGCGCGTCAGCAGAATCATGCCGGCGAGAAAAAGCAGCGTGAGCGAGGCGATGCCGGCGCGCGTGGAGAAAAGCCCGTCTTCTCCCGCGGGAAAAACCGCCGCGACGCCCGCGATGAGCAGCGGGCCGAGAATCGTCGAGCAGCGTCCGATCATCGAATAAAACCCGAAGAACGAAACTTCCCGTCCGGCGGGAACGAGCGTCGCGAAAAACGAGCGCGACAGCGCCTGCACGCCGCCCTGCACCATGCCGATGAGCGCCGCGAGCACGAACATCGGGGAAACGTCGAAGCCGAACAGCCCGACCGTTCCCGTCGGCATCGCCGCGCCGTAAAACGAAACGCCGACGTAGACGGCGATCGCGCACAGCAGCACGGGCTTCGCGCCGAAAATTTTCCCGAGCAGCCCGAAAACCGCCGCGCAGGGCACGCCGAAAAGCTGCACGACGAACAGCGCCGCGAACAGGTCTCCCTCCGAAAATCCGAGCGCGTTTCCGTAGCGCACCGCGCTCGTGATGACCGTGTGGACGCCGTCGATGTAGCAGAAATATGCGAGCAGGAAAAGGCGCGTCCGCCGTTCCCGCAGCAGCGCGGCGAAAGTTTCGCGCAGCGCGGAAAATTCTTCCTTCGCGGCGCGAAGAAAGCCGCCGCGTTCCCGCGCAGCCGCGCTCCCCGGCGTTCCCGCCGGCGCGGTTTCTTTCCGCAGAAGCAGCGGGAGCGCGAACGCCAGCCACCACAGCGCGCCGAAAACGAAAAGCGCTCGCGCGGGCGGGCGTTCCGAAAATCCGAGCACGTCCCAGCCCTGCGTCCACAGCACGACCGCGCCGAGCAGAAGCACGCCGCCGAGATAGCCCAGCGAAAACGAAACGCCGCTCACGACGTGGCGTTTCGCCGGCGCGGCGACGTCGAGCAGCAGCGAGTCGTAAAAAAGATTGGCCCCGAAGAAGCCGACGGCGGAAACGACGTAAATCAGCGACGCCGCGTGCTGAAATCCCTCGCCGACGAACGCGAGCGCCGTCATGCCGACGATGCCCGTTCCCGCGAGCGCGCGGAAAAATTTCATGCGCAGGCCGCCGCGCTGCGCGACCGTCGCCAGCAGCGGGGAAAGCAGCGCGACGAGAATGCTCGCCGCCGCCAGCGTCAGCGAATACGCGAGCGTTTTTTCGCTCGGCTCCGCGCCCGGCGCGCTCCAAAAGCGGTTGAAAAGAATCGGGAAAAGCACCGCGAGCACGAGCATGGAAAACGCCGTGTGCCCGACGTCGTAAATCGCCCAGCGCGCCGCGCCGCGAAACGTTTCCGGAGAGGAGGCAGAAGCCATGGCGAGATTGTCCGTCGTTCCCGCCGCGCCTCAGTAGTAGCGGATGTGGTATTCGTCGCGCAGCTCCGCCATTTTTTCTTCGCGGACGCGGCGGACGTGTTCGGAGCGCAGACGGTTTTCGATTTGCTCGCGCACGTCTTTGAGCGGGATGACGCCCGCCTCGCGGAACGCGATGCGCTTGAGCAGCACGTAGAATTTTCCGTTCGGCGTGTCGAGCTCGACGACTTCGGAGACGCCTCCGTCTTCCGTTTCGCGCAGTGCGGGAACGATCTGTTCGGAAAGGTCCGTCAGCGGTTTCCAGCCGACGTAGCCGCCGGCGGCGCGGTAATCGTCGCGGGAATGCGTTTTCGCGGCGGTTTCGAAATCCGTTTTTCCTTCGGAGATTTCCCGGCGCAGGCGCGCGGCGAGCTCCGCGACGTCGCGGTCGGTTTCGGACGCTCCCGCGAACAAGACGATTTGGGCGTATTCGACGGCGGCGTCGCTGCGGAATTCGTCGATGCGCGCCTCGTATTCCTTGCGGACTTTTTCCGGGGAAACGTCGCCGAGCGCGCTTTTGACGATGTGCTCGTCCCAGCTCGACGCCTTGATGCGCTCGAGCATGCGTCGACGGTCGGCGAGCGGGTTGCTGCCCGTGCGGCGCAGCCATTGCAGGTAGCGCGCGCGGTCGCCGCCGAAATCCTGCTCGATGATGTCGTTGATGCGCTGGTCGATGAAATTTTCGTCCATGACCGCGCCGGAATCGTCGAAGGCGCTGGCGAGCAGATGCGTGTCCGCGAGGCTCTGCACGGCGCCGTTCGTGAGCTGCGCGTATTTTTCCCGGAATTCTTCGAGCGTTCCCGAGGAGCGGCGGATTTCCGGAATGTAGCGCTGCGTTTCGCGCCGCATGTCGCTGACGGTGATGATTTCGCCGTTGATGTTGGCGAGAATGCCGTCGCGTGCGCGGTCGGCGAAAACGGCGCGCAGCATCTGTTCTTCGCGGCTTTCCTGCGCGGGAAGCGCGGCGGGAACGGCGAGCAGAGCTGCGGCGAAAAGGGCTTTCGGCGGGAACGTCGTCATCGTGGTTTTCTCCGGGGAAAATCGGCGGGAACGCGCTTCAGTCTGCGGGAGCGGCGGTCGTCGCCGCGGGAACGGGTTCCGGTTTCTTTTCGGCGTCGGCGTTTTTCGCGCCGTCGTCCTCGTCGGTTTTTTCCGCGGGAACGGAAAGCGGCTTGTATTCGACGGGCGTGCGGATTTCTCCGTATTCGAGGATTTCGCGGACGTGGACGCCGTCGAGCGTTTCGTGTTCGAGCAGCGCTTCGGCGATTTTCTTGTGCGCTTCGGCGCGGTCGGCGATGATTTTTTCCGCGCGCTCGTACTGCGATTCGATGATGGCGCGGATTTCGCGGTCGATGCGCTGCAGCGTGTCTTCGCTGAGATTCTGCGTCTTCGTCAGTTCCCGTCCGAGGAAGAGCGACTGGCTGTTTTCGCCGAAAGCGACGGGGCCGAGCGAGCTCATGCCCCATTCGCAGACCATGCGCCGCGCCATCGACGTCGCGCTTTTGATGTCGCCGGACGCGCCGGAGCTGATGTCGCGCGTGTAGACTTTTTCGCCGATGCGTCCGGCCATCGTCGAGCAAATCGTGTTCAGCAGCTGCGTTTTCGTGCGGCCGAGAATGTCTTTGCTGGGCATGAACATCGCCATGCCCAGCGCGCCGCCGCGCGGGATGATCGTGACTTTATGCAGGGGCATCGTGCCGTCGTCGACGACGACCTGCACGAGCGCGTGCCCGGCTTCGTGGTAGGCGGTCGTCGCGCGGTCTTTTTCGTCCATCACGCGGCGGCGTTCCCGCCCGAAGGAAATCTTGTCGCGCGCCTCTTCGATGTCGGTCATGCCGATTTCGGCCTTTTTGTTGCGCACGGCGATCAGCGCGGCTTCGTTGAGCAGATTGGCGAGATCCGCTCCCGCGAACCCCGTCGTCGTTTTGGCGACGCTCGCGAGGTCGACTTTTTCGGAAATCTTGAATTTCTTCGCGTGAACGGCGAGAATCGCCTCGCGCCCCTTCAGGTCGGGCAAATCGACGTAGACCTGACGGTCGAAGCGGCCCGGGCGCAGCAGCGCGGCGTCGAGCACGTCGGCGCGGTTCGTCGCGGCGATGACGATGACGCCTTCCTGCGGGTCGAACCCGTCCATTTCGACGAGCAGGGAATTGAGCGTCTGCTCGCGCTCGTCGTTCCCGCCGCCGAGCCCGCTTCCGCGCTGGCGTCCGACGGCGTCGATCTCGTCGATGAAGATGATGCACGGCGCGTTTTTTCGCGCTTGCTCGAAGGTGTCGCGCACGCGCGAGGCGCCGACGCCGACGAAGAGTTCGACGAAGTCCGAGCCGGAAATGGAGAAGAACGGCACGTCCGCCTCGCCCGCGACGGCGCGCGCGAGCAGCGTTTTCCCCGTGCCGGGAGGCCCGACGAGGAGCACGCCTTTCGGGATGCGTCCGCCGATGGCGGAAAAGCGCTTCGGCTCGCGCAGGAATTCAACGACTTCGGAGACTTCTTCCTTCGCCTCGTCGCAGCCGGCGACGTCCTTGAAGGAAACTTTGGAGCGTTCCTTGTCGAGCAGCCGCGCGCGGGAACGCCCGAAGGAGAACTGTTGCGCCTGCGCGCGCTTGATGGAGCGGAAAATGAAGAAAAAGATGATGGCGCCGATGATGAGCGTCGGGAGCACCGCCCACATCAGTTCCGTCATGCGCGACGCCGCGGGAGCGTCCTTGAACGCCTGCGCGGGAACGCTTTCGCGAAGCAGCCTGATGTCGTCGTCGGAAAGATGGCCGTTCGCGGAAAATTTTCCGAGGCTTTCCGTCTGCGCGGTCCCGCCGTTCTGCTGGTCGGCGCCGGCGACGGCGCCCTGCAGTTCGCCGGTGATCGTGTAGTAATCTTTGCCGCCGGCGGGATTGTTCTTGAGCGTGAGCGAGCTGATGTTTTTCTGCGCGGCGAAGTCGAGCGCCTGCGACATCGTGATTTCGCGCGGAGGGGTTTTCCCGCCGGGCGTGAGCGTGAGCAGCCCGACGATGAGGGCGAGGATGCCGGCCCACATCAGGAAGACGCGGAAGTCCGTCCGCGGTTCCGGATTTTTCTTGTTGTCGTTTTTTGCCATTGAAAAAAATCTCTTCACGTCCGCGTTCCCGTCCGGGAAGGGACGAAAACGCGCAGACTCATAAAGGTAAGGCCTTGCGGCGGTAAGTCAACCGCAGAGCCTTCGTGCCCGCGGCGCGAATGCGGAAGCGCTCCGCCGGGGGCAATCCCGGGATCCATGCAATTCCCGTGCCGTCGTCGAAGACGGGCAGGGCGGCGCGGCGCTCCCGCGGGATTTTTTTGTCGATGAAAATCCGCCGCACCGGTTTTTCGCCGGGAGCGCCGAGCGGGCGGTAGCGGTCGCCGCGTCGCAGTTCCCGCGCGAAGATTTTCGGCGTTCCCGCGAGGAAGACCGTTTCGTCCGGCGGGAACGTTCCCGCGCGGATGCGCGCGAAAAGCGCTTCGGAGACGACGATTTCCTCCGTTTCGAACTCCGCGGGGGGAGGCGGCGTTTTTTCCGTGGAAACGAAGGGGATGATTTTCAGCGCGGCTCCGTCCCACGAGATTTTCCGCGCGGACAAAGCGAGCGCGAACGGCGTTTTTTCCGCGACGCTCCGCAGCAGCGCTTCGAAGGTTTTCGCGCGCAGGGAAATTTTCTGCGCGGCAAGGATTTTGCGCAGGGCGCAGCGCACGAGCGCGGGGCTTTTTCCGGCGAGCGCGGACGCCGCCGCGGGCGAAGCGTTCCCGCGCAGGATTTTTTCCGCTTCGGCGTCGATGAAGTCCGCCGCCTCTTCGAGCAGGGCGCGGGAACGCGCGAAATTTTCGAACGGCGCGGCGGCTTTCAGCGCGGGCAAAACGGCGTTGCGGACGCGGTTGCGGAAAAAGTCCGTTCCCGCGTTCGTCGGGTCTTCGCGCCACGGGACGCCGCCGTCGCGCAGCGCGGCGATGATTTTTTCCTTCGGGACGTCCAGCAGCGGACGCAGGAAAATCCGCCCGTCCGCCCGGCGCGAAACGGGCCGCGGCGCGGCGAGCCCTTCCGCGCCGGCGCCGCGCGTCAGGCGCATCAGCAGCGTTTCGGCGACGTCGTCGCGCTGGTGGCCTTGGACGAGAATTTTCGCGCGGCGTTCCCGCATCGCTTCGGCGAAAAAGCGCAGGCGGGCGACGCGCAGCGCGGCTTCGGAGATTTTTTCCCCGTCGCGTTCCCGCCGCCCGCAGACGAACGCGGCGCCGAGCGCGGCGGCGACGCGGCGGACGAATTCCGCGTCCGCCGCGCTGTCTTCCCGCGCGGCGTGATCGTAATGCAGGACGAGCAGGCGTTCCCGCAGGCGCGGAAATTTCGCCCAAAGCAGCAGCAGGGCGCAGAGCGAATCCGCGCCGCCGGAACAGGCGCACGCGACGGGGGCGTTCCCGCCGCGCTCCGCCGCTTCGAGAAGCGCGTCCGCGGCGTTCCCGAAAGCGACGCGCGCCGCCAGATTTTCCGCCGCCGACTGCCAGTCCGTTGCCCGCATTTTTTTTTGCGGAAAATTATGGGCGGAGAACGCGCGCGTTGAAATTTCAAAATTCGCGATGAAAATTTTCCGCTTTCCGTCGCGTGTTCGCCGCGATTCGGAAAGAAAGAACGGGCTTGAAGCGGGGCGGGCGGCTTCTTATGGTGTGCGCATGAAAATTCCAGTCGCACTTCTCCCCTTCTTCAGCGCGGCGGCGCTTTGCGCCGCGGGAACGCCGGAAAAACCGAACATCGTTCTTTTTCTCGTGGACGACATGGGCTGGCAGGACACCAGCGTGCCGTTTTACGGGAACGAAAAAAGCGAGCTGAACAAGCGCTACAAGACGCCGAACATGGAGCGTCTCGCGGCGAAGGGCGTGAAATTCGTCCGCGCCTACGCGTGCCCGGTTTCGTCGCCGACGCGCGTGAGCCTGATCACGGGAGCGAACGCCGCGCAGCACAAGGTGACGAACTGGACGTCCAACGTGCGCAGCGACGTTTCCACGGACGCGCGGCACCGCACGCTCGATTTCGAGCAGTGGAACATCAACGGCATGTCGCCGAGCGGCTCGAAGGAAAAAATCAAAAACGTGTTCCCGGCGACGCCGTTGCCGGAGCTTCTGCGCAAGGGCGGCTATCACACGATTCACGTCGGGAAAGCGCATTTCGGCACGCCGAAGACGCTGGCGTCCGACCCGCGCAATCTCGGCTTCGACGTGAACATCGCGGGCTCGGCGATCGGCGGCCCGGAAACCTATCTCGTGAACAAAAAGCAGGCGCTCGCCGACGGCGGCTACAACTACGGAGTCGGCGGGAACAGGGTCTTGGGGCTTTCCGCCTACAACAAGGACGGCTGCTACCTGACGGAGGCGCTGACGCGCGCGGCGCTCGCCGAAATCGACGCCGCCGTCGCTTCGGACAAGCCTTTCTTCCTCTACATGTCGCAATACGCCGTCCACGCGCCGTATTCGGCGGACCGCGCTTTCGACGACCGTTTCGAAACGGATTATCCCGCGCTGAAAGGGCAGGCGAAAACCTACGCGACGATGATCGCGGGCATGGACAAGTCTCTGGGCGACATTCTCGACCGGCTGGAACGCGACCCCGAGCTGGAGAAGAACACCGTCGTCATTTTCATGTCGGACAACGGCGGCCATCATTCCAACGGGAACGCGCCGGGACGCGGCGGGAAAGGATCCTGCTTCGAGGGCGGCATCCACGAGCCGATGATCGCCTACTGGCCCGGCGTCACGCGCGCGGGAACGGTCTGCGACGCTCCCGTCGTCATCGAGGACTTTTTCCCGACGATTCTCGAAATCGCGGGAGCGGACGCGGGGAAAACCGCCCAGCGCATCGACGGCGAAAGCTTCGTTCCCGCGCTCCGCGGAGAAAAGGCGGACGCGAACCGGCCGCTCTTTTTCCACTACCCGAATTTCTGGGGCGAGAACAACGGGCGCATCGGCGCGCCGCAGTCGGCGATTCTCATGGGCAAATGGAAGCTCGTGCATTTTTACGACGACGGCAAAACGATGCTTTTCGACCTGAGCAAGGACATCGGCGAAACGCGCGATTTGTCGGAGAAAGAGCCGGGCGAGGCGAGAAAGCTCGCGCGGACGCTGACGAAGTTCCTGAAAAAGAACGACGCGACGCGCCCCGTCGTCCGCGCGACGGGCAAGCCCTGTCCGTGGCCGGACGGCTCGAAATGAGCCGTTCTCGCCGGCGCGCGGGAGCGCCGCGTTCCCGCGTTTCGTAATTGCAAAGAGCGCTCGAAAAGCGTTTCTTTGCGGGAACGCATTTTTTCGAAAGATGAGTGAAGTTCGCACACGTTTCGCACCGAGTCCCACGGGATTCTTCCACATCGGCAGCGCGCGCACGGCGCTTTTCAACTGGCTTTACGCGCGGCATACGGGCGGCACCTTCGTGCTGCGCATCGAAGACACGGACAAGGCGCGCAACACGCAGGAATTTCTCGACGTCATTCTCGAATCCATGCGCTGGCTCGGCATGGACTGGGACGAAGGCCCCGGCGCGGGCGGCGGCTGCGGACCGTATTTCCAGTCGCAGCGCGGCGAAATCTACAAGGAGAAAGTCCGCGAGCTCATGGACAAAGGGCGCGCCTACGAAAAGGACGGCGCGGTCTGGTTTCGGCTCGAAGGCGAGCGCGAAACGGTCTACGACGATTTTCTGAAGAAAGAGGTCGAGCGCGTTCACGCCGCTCCCGTCGTGATCGACGACATCATCCGCGGCCGCGTCGAACGCGCGGAGGACCGCGACTTCGTCATCGTGCGCGGGAACGGGGAGCCGGTGTTTCACCTCGTGAACGTTGTGGACGACATCGCGATGAACATCACGCACGTGATCCGCGGCGAAGACCATCTTTCCAACACGAGCAAGCACATCGAGCTTTACAAGGCGTTCGGCGTCGAGCCGCCGAAGTTCGCGCACATTCCGCTGATTCTGAAAACGGAAGGCTCCGGAAAAATGTCCAAGCGGGACCGCGGCGCGCTCATCGAGGAATACCAGTCGCGGCATTTCCTGCCCGCCGCCGTGCGCAACTACCTGTGCCTGCTCGGCTGGACGCCGAAGGACGGCCGCGAAATTCTGCCGATCGAGGACATCATCGCCCAGTTCGATCTGCGCGACGTGCACCAGGCGAACGCGCGCTTCGACGAGCGCAAGATGGCGTTCTTCAATCAGGAATACCTGCGCGCGCTCCCGGACGAATCGTTCGCGTGGCTGGCCGCTCCCGTGCTCGGCGAGGCGAAAGTCATCGACGAAAAGACGGACGAGGATTATCTGCAGAAAGTGCTCGCGCTGTGCAAGCCGAAGATGAACGCGCTCGAGACGCTTCCGACCTTCGTCGGCTATTTCTTCCGGGAAGATTTCCTGATCGACGAAAAAGGGCTCGCCAAGCTCCGCAAAAAGAGCGATCCCGCGGCGCGCTGCCGCGAGCTCGTTCCCGCGCTCGAAGCGGCGCCGGACGTCGCTCCCACGACGATCGACGCGCTGTTCGAAAAGCTCGGCGCGGAGCACGGCGTGAAGCCGACGGATTATTTCGCGCCGCTGCGCTTCGCCGTTTCCGGCCAGCCCGGCGGTCCCGGACTTCACGAGATGCTCGAGCTCATCGGCAAGGAGCGCACGCTTTCCCGCGTGAAGAGTTTCATCGGGAAAATTTCCGCCTGAACGCCGCCGCCCGATCCTGCCATGGACGCCACGTCTTCAGAACCGCTCACGAAAACGCTGGACGAAAGCGGAATCTTCGCTCCCGTCAGAAAGCACTTCGAGGCGCTCGACGCGTTTCTCGAGGCGCAAGTGCAGGAGTTCGCGCCGGCGGCGCGGGAAAGCCTGCGCTACACGTTCGCGCATCGCGGGAAAAGGCTGCGCCCGGCGCTCGTGTTTTTTTCCGGCTGGAAAGGCGAAGACGCCGTCGAGCCGGCCGCGGTGCGCGCCGCCGCGACGGTCGAGCTGATTCACCTCGCGACGCTCGTCCACGACGACATTCTCGACGACGCCGCGCTGCGCCACGCCTCGCCGACGCTTTTCGCCAAATACGGCGCGCACACCGCCGTGCTGCTCGGCGACGCGATTTTCGCGCACGCGCTCAAGCTGATGTCGGACTTCGACGAAGTCGAGCTTTGCCGCGCGCTCGCCGTCGCGACGCGCAAAATCTGCACCGGGGAAATCTGGCAGACGACGGAGCGCGGGAACGCGGCGCTTTCGCTCGAAGACTATTTCGAAATCATCCAAATGAAGACCGGCGAGCTCTTCGAGGTCAGCGCGCTGCTCGGCGCTTCGCTCGCCGGGCGCGGCGCGGACGCGGGCGCGGCGTTCGCGCGCTTCGGCCGGCACCTCGGGCGCGCGTATCAGATTTTTGACGACATCGTCGACTATCTCGGCACGGAGTCCGCGATCGGGAAAACGCTCGGCACGGATCTCTCCAGCGGGAAATTCACGCTGCCGGAGATTCTTTTCTTCCGCGGTCTCGACGCGCGGGAACGCGAAGCGTTTCTGGCGGAAGCCGCCGCGGGAACGCTCGCGCTCGGCGACGTCTCCGAGCGGATGCGCGCGGCAGGCGTCTTCGGCGAAAGCCGGGAATATTTTCTGAAGGAAACGCGGCTCGCCGCGGACGCGCTTGCGCCTTACGCGGGAACGCCGGGCACGGAGCATTTGCTCGCGCTGGCGGATTTCGTCGCCGCGCAGGTTCGGAAAATCTCCTGAGCCGCAAAAAATCGTTTTCCGAAGAGAAAAAAGGCGCGTTCCCGCGGGGGGCGCGCCTTTTTCGTGTTCCGCGGGAACGGCCCATGCGGAAAAAGGGGAGGGGAAGTTTCCTAACAAAAAACTAACATTCGCCGAATACGCGGTAAACGCTCCCGCGGGAAAATGTTCGGACAAACTCCAATAAAATCAAACAGACAAAATCATGATCAAAGAAATTCTCACAGGCACTCTCGCGGCGGCCTCCGCTTTGGCGGCGAACGCGGATGAACTGACGCTCAACGGCGCGGGCGCGTCGTTCCCGGCGCCCGTTTATCAGCTTTGGACGTACGCCTACACGCAGACGGGCAAAGCGAAGGTCAACTACCAGAGCCTCGGTTCCGGCGCCGGCATCAGCCAGATCAAGGCGGGAACGGTCGACTTCGCGGGCTCCGACAATCCGCTTTCCCTGCAGGAACAGGAAGAAGCGGGCCTGGTTCAGTTCCCGATGCTGACGGGCGGCGTCGTCGTCATCGTCAACGTTCCGGGCGTGAAAAGCGGTGAGCTCAAGCTGAGCCGCGCCGTTCTCGCGGACATTTTCCTCGGAAAAATCACGAACTGGAACGATCCCGCGATCGCGGCGATCAACCCCGGCGTCAAGCTTCCGAAGAACCTGCCGATCACGGTCGTCCGCCGTTCGGACTCTTCGGGAACGACGTTCATCTTCACGGATTATCTGAGCAAGATTTCCGGCGAGTGGAAGGAAAAAGTCGGCGCGGGTTCCGCGGTCAAATGGCCGGTCGGCATCGGCGGGCAGAAAAACCCGGGCGTGTGCAACAACGTGGCGAAAATCCGCGGGAGCATCGGCTACACGGAATACACCTACGCGGTCGAAGCGAAGCTGAACTGCACGCAGCTTGAAAACCAGGCGGGAACGTTCGTCTCTCCCTCGGCGGAAAACTTCGCGGCGAGCGCGGCGAACGCGGACTGGAACAACGCTCCCGGCTTCGTGATGATGCTCACGAACCAGCCCGGCGCGGACTCATGGCCGATCACCGGCGTCACCTACATCCTTTTCCGCAAGGACGCGACGGATGAGCGCAAGGCCGCGATGAAGGACTACTTCAACTGGTGCTTCACCGAAGGCGCGGCTTCCGCTTCCCGCCTCAACTACGTTCCGATTCCGGAAAACGTCGTCAAGCTGATCCGCGAAAAGGCGTTCTGATCCGAAACCGTCGGCTTTCCCGGCGCGCGGCCGGGACGGGCGGTCCCGAAAGGAAAACCGCCCGTCCGCGCGCGGCCGCCAAGCGGACGAAATTCCGACACGCATGAACACGGATTCCGTTTTCAAAACGCTCTGCCTCGGCTGCGCCTGCCTCATCGGGCTGCTGATGCTGGGCTTTTTCGTTCAGCTCTTCGTCAATTCGAGCGACGCGTGGAGCCAATTCGGACTGGGCTTTCTCTGGTCAAGCGAATGGGATCCCGTCGCCGAAAAATTCGGAGCGCTGCCCTCCATCGCGGGAACGCTGCTGACGACCGTCATCGCGCTCGTCGTCGCGTTGCCGCTCGCTTTCGTTTCCGCGCTTTATCTCACGGACGCGCCGCCGGCCGTCGGACGCGTGCTTTCTCAGGCGATCGATTTGCTCGCCGCGATCCCGAGCGTCATTTACGGGATGTGGGGGCTGTTCGTCCTCGCTCCGCTGATGCAGACTTACGTCCAGCCGTTTCTCGCGGAAACGCTCCATTTGGCGGAAGCTCCCGTCGTCGGGCAGCTTCTCGTCAGCGAAGCCGGCTACAACGGCTTCGGCTTTTTCACGGCGGGACTGATTCTCGCCCTGATGGTTCTGCCCTACATTTGCGCGATCATGCGCGACGTCTTCAAGATGACGCCCGCCGTTCTGCGGGAATCCGCTTACGGGATCGGCTGCACGCGCTGGGAATGCGCCAAGGACATCGTGATGCGCTTCGGCGTCCGCGGGCTGCTCGGCGGCGTCTTCATCGGTTTGGGCCGCGCGCTCGGGGAAACGATGGCGGTGCTTTTCGTCATCGGAAATCTGACGGACGTTCCCGCCGCCGTCTTCGACTCGGGAACGACGATCGCCGCCACGCTCGCCAACAACTTCGCGGAAGCGCACGGGATGCAGCGCAGCGCGCTTTTCGCGCTCGGCCTGGTGCTGCTCGCCATGTCGTTCGCCATCCAGGTTTTCGCGCAGTATTACCTGCATCTGACCTCTTCGAAGCGCGGAGAATCGCGATGATTCCGCCGTTCCCGCGCTTTCGGTTCTTCAAATATTCATTTTCGCTATGACATCCGCACAAACGTCGCTCCCGCGCCGCCGCCCGCTGTTTTTCCGGAAAGCGGTCGACGCCGCCGTGGGGCTTTTTTCGATTTTCGCCGTCGCCGTCGCGGTCGGCGGCATGGCGTGGATCATCTGCACGGTGATTTCGCGCGGGCTTCCCGCGAT
>DVOG01000003.1 GCA_018713755.1 Candidatus Spyradosoma merdigallinarum
TGGCAGAATCCGGAAATCTTCCAGCTCGACAAAAGCGGACTCCCGGAATCCGTCGCCGGCGTTCCGCCGGATTATTTCTCCGCGGACGGGCAGCTTTGGGGCAACCCGCTTTACGACTGGAACGAGCTCGCGCGCACGCATTACGGCTGGTGGCTGCGCCGCCTGCACGCCAACTTCGAGCTTTACGACATCGTCCGTCTCGACCATTTCCGCGGATTTTATGACTACTGGCGCATCCCGGCGGATTCGCCGACGGCGAAAACCGGACACTGGGCGCTCGGCCCCGGACTCGACTTTTTCAAAACCGTGCAGAAGACGCTCGGGAACGCGCAGCTCATCGCCGAAGACCTCGGCGACATGAACGACGGCGTCCGCGAGCTTCTCGCCGAAACGGGGCTTCCCGGCATGGCCGTGCTGCAGTTCGCTTTCGGCGGCGACGCCTCGAACCTGTATCTGCCGCACAACATCGAAGCGAACACCGTCGTCTACCCGGGAACGCACGACAACAACACCTGCGTCGGCTGGTACGCCTCGACCAGCGAACACGCGCGCGACCACTTCCGCCGCTACCTGTGGAGCGACGGGAAAGCCCCGCACTGGGCCATGATCAACGCGGCGTTCAAGGCGCACGCGAAAATTGCCGTCGTCGCCATGCAGGACATTCTCGGCCTCGGCGAGGAAGCCCGCTTCAACGAGCCGGGAACTTCGCAGAAAAACTGGCAGTGGCGCATGACGGAAGAACAGTTCACCGAAGCCGAGCGCGACCACGCGAAAACGCTGCGCGACCTCGCGGAACTCTCCGGACGCGCCTTCTGACGGGCGCCGTTTCTCTCCCGAAAAAACGTGATCGAAATCCGCCGATCTCCCGTGCACGGACAGGGCGTTTTCGCGACGGAGCGCATCCCCGCGGGAACGCTCGTCTGCGTCTACCGCGGCGAACTGATTTCCTCCGAAGAGGCGGACCGCCGTTCCCGCGCCCGCCCGCCGGGCGCTCCCGTCTTCGTCTTCGAAATCGACGAAAATTTCTGTATCGACGCGACGGATACGGGAACGGAAAACCCGGCGCGCTTCATCAACCACGCCTGCGACGAAAACTGCGAAACCGCGTGGAACCCGCGGGAACGCCGCCTTGAAATCCGCGCGCTGCGCGACCTCGCCGCCGGCGAAGAGCTCTCGATCGATTACGGTTTCGGACTCGCCGGATTTTTCGAGCACCCCTGCCGCTGCGGGAAAAAAGGCTGCGTCGGCTACATCGTCGCGCGCCCGCTTCGCCCGGCCCTGCTGCGCAAGCTCGCCGCCGCGCGCCGCGGGAAAACGCCGCGCGGCAGGAACGCCGGAAAATCTGTTTGACAAACGTCCCGTTTCCCGAAAGAATATGGCTTCTTTTTCGGGCTGTAGCGCAGTCTGGCTAGCGCATTTGCATGGGGTGCAAAGGGTCGGAGGTTCGAATCCTCTCAGCCCGACCAATTTTCTCTGAAAACCGCCCGCGAAGCTTTCAATCAAGGCTTCGCGGGCGGCTTGTTTTCAGGACTTCCGTCGCCTTCGCACGGGGACGGGCGAAGCGAATTTTGCGCGAGCGAAAAAAGAAGAGGCGTTCCCGCGGGAAGTTTGCGGGAACGCCTCTTTTTTTCGGAGGAGAATTTCCGGAAGCGCGGCGCCTCAGAAGCGCAGACGGAAGCCGACGTTCGCGCTGTGCGTCGTCGAAGAGTCCGTTCCCGCGTTGAACGCGTAGCCCGCATAGATGCTCGCGCTCACGCTCACGTCCACGTTCAGCGTCGGTCCGATCGAGAACACGTCTTCCGGGAGCGCCGCCGACGTTTCCGAGATCCGCGAGCCGTCCGAAGCCGTCACGTCCACGTCGATTTCGTCGTCGAGCAGTTCGCGCGAATACGCCGCGTCCAGGCCGACGCGCCAACGCGCTCCCGCCACGTCAAAGCCCCACGAAAACGCGCAACCGATGCGCGCACGCAGGCTGTCGCCCGAGAGAGAATCCGCGTCGAACGCCGCCTTGCCGCCGTCTTCCTTGAACGAGTCCGCCTCCGCGTGCGTGTAGGCGAGTCCCACGTAGGGCGTCGCGTAAAGCCCGTTCGCTTCCGAAATCGCCAGCTGCACGCCCGCTTCCGCGAACGCGCCCGCGTTCCAGCCGTCGGTTTCGCCCCGCGCGGAGCCGTAATCCGTCGTGCGCTTCACGTCGTAGGACGAGAACCCGATCTGCGCGCCCGCGTTCACGTAGGCGTTTTCGCCGAGCGTTTTCCCGCCGAACGCCGTCAGACGGTAGTCGTCGGACTCGATTTTGCCGCCGCCGTTGTGAATGTCCGCGTCTCCCGTTCCCGCGCCAAGCGCGAGGCCGAGCGTCGTCGTTTCGTCGAGCCGGAAATCCGCGCCCGCGAACACGCCGTAGCGGTCGAAGTCGAAGGTCGGCGCGTCCGTCGCCGTGTCGTTGTCGACGGAAATCATCTGCGCCTGCGCGAAAAATTCCCACGGCGCGTCCGCGACGAATTTTTCGAAACGGCGTTGCGCCAGGCGCGCGGAAACGTTTCTCGCGTCGTCGTGGAAGGTTTCGACGGGCATGGCGATCATCGCCGCGTAGCTCTTCGGCGAGAGCCGGTCGAGAATCGAGCGCGCCGTTCCCGCGTCGCCCTTGAGCAGCGCGTTCAGCAGCGGATCGTTCGAGTCGAGTCCGCCGAGCTTGTCTTTGGCGACGAAGCCGGGCTGCAGATTCGCGAGATCCTTCTTCAAGCCTCCGAGCGCCCAGCCGACGAAGCTCGAGCTCAAATCGCTCGTGTCCACGTACGACGTCAGCGCCGAGGGATTTTTCAGCGACTGAACCGAAAGCCCGTTCGTCGCGTCGTAAATCACGGCGCTTTCCGCGGCCAGCGCGGCGAGCGTCTGATCCGTCCTCAAGAACGCGACAACGTCGCCTTCAACCGTTCCGTTTTCGAAAATCACGACGCTCCCGCCGTTTTCCAAAGGCGCCGCATCGCCCGCCGCCATGAAGGAAGCCCCCGCGGCGTTCCCGCCGAGGTCGAGTTTCGCCGTC
>DVOG01000185.1 GCA_018713755.1 Candidatus Spyradosoma merdigallinarum
CTCCACGCCGCGTCGCGCACGCCGACGAGCCGCCACGCGAAGGCGGGAACGATCGAGAAGCTCCCGCGCGGGAACGGAATTTCGCCGAGCGGCGTCCATTCCGCGCCGTCGTCGCCGGGCCAGACGAAATCCACGCCCAGCACGCGGCGCAGGAATTCGCCCGCGGCGATGCGCGTCGCCGCAGGCGTTTTTCCGACGATGAAGACGGCGTTCCCGCGCGTTTCGACGACGCAGGTTTCGCCGAGCCCCGCCGGGGCGAAAATGCCGAGCCGAGCCGCGAGCCGCGTGGCGCCGACGTAAATGCCCGTCGGCACGTCGGCGAGCGAACGCGGATTTTCGATTTCCGTCTCGACGGGAATTTCCGCCTTCGCGCCGGCGACGCGCGCAAGCCATTCCGCGACGTCGAGCGCGGCGCTGATTTCGCCGGATTTCGCGCCGTCCGCCGAGAGGTAAATTTTCGCGAAGACGCGCCCGTTCCGCGCGAGGAAACGTTCCCGCGGCGGCTCGACTTCGAACGGGTCGACCTTTTCCGCGCCGGGCAGATTCTCCGCGGAAATGTCGTATTCCGGCGCGAAAGCCGTTTCGGCGAGCGCGGCGACGGGAGCGAAAAGGAGCGCGGCGGCGGGCAGCGCGGGAAAAATCCGCGCCGCTCCCGCGAAGAAGCGCAAAAAGACGAGGCCGGGTTTCATTTTTCTTCGGAATCTCCGCTGACGGATTTCGGAATGACGAAAACGTTCCGGCTTCCTTTCGGAATGATGATTTGCGGCCGCGCGACCTGCGCGGGAACGCCGCCGCCCGCGGCGTCCGCGGCCTCGCCCGTGATCAGCTGTTTTTTCTCGAGATCGAAGACGAAGCGGTCGTTCCCGGGGTAAAGCTCCATGCCGTCCTTGTCGCGGAAAGCCGCGTCGCCGCTGAGCACGGCGCGGTCCTCCTGCGGGAAAATTTCGAGCACGGAGCCTCTGCCCTTGCCGCCGTCCTGTTCGAAGCGGATGTTCCCGCGGCAGACGACTTCCTTCGCTTCGAAACGCGGCGCCTCGGCGGAAGCGGCGGCGGCGGGCGGCGCGAGCAGACCTTCCACTTCGTCGCAGCGGCCGCTCGCCCCGCCTTCCGTGCGGAAATCGACGTTCCCGCGCAAGAAAAAGCGCGCGCGCGTCTTTTCGCCGGCGATCAGCTCCATGCGGTCGCTTTCCAGCGTCGTCTTTTCCGGCGCGGCGGAAGATTTTTCGCCGGCGGGATCGCCGGAATTTTCTTCCGCGGCGTCGTTCCCGCGCGCGAAACTCAGCGGCGAAACGCCGCCCGCCGCGTCGGAGGAAAACGTGATGCGCGGGCGCGCGCCGCCGTTTTCTCCGGGACCGACGACGACGACGAAAGGATCGTTCCCGCCGTCGTCCGCGACGCGGTCCTCTTCCCGCCATTCCCGAAGGCGGACGGACGGCGTGATTTCCGCGCGTCCGCCGGAAAGCTCGTAGCCGTTCTGTTCGAGCTCGACGTTCCCGTCGGCGATGATTTTGCGGATGCGCGACGCCGCGCCGGCGGATGCTCCCGGCGTTCCCGCATCGTCCGCGGCGTCGGCGAAAACGATGAGCCGGTCGCAGCTTCCGTCGAGATTTCCCGAGGTCATTTTCGAGCGCAGGACGACGTTGCCGAAAACGTCGACGCAGTTTTCGCCCGGCGCCGAGCGCGTCAGCCGCAGGCGGTCGCCGACGATTTCCGTCGCCGCGTCCGCGCCGGATTTTTCCGCGGCGGCGCCCGCGAGCTCGGAAACGGCGGGAAGCGTCGCGGAGACGCGCCGCCGCGCGGGATCGTCGCCCTCGGCGGAATAGACGTCGATTTGGTCGCGCGCGCTGAAAATATCCGCGCGGTCTCCGGTCAGGGAAAATTTTTCTTCGGGAACGTCGACTTTCGGTTCGCCGGTCAGCCGGACGAAATTCTGCTGCGGGAACAGGTCGGCGCGGCCGCAGGTGAGAATGCGCCCGCTGTGTTCGGCGCGCACGTTCCCTTCGGCGACGGCGCTGCGCACGCGGATTTCGCGGCGCGCGGAATCTTCCGGCGAAACGTCGAGCAGGAGGCTGCCTTCCGCGTCGGGATCGGTTTCGGCGACGAAGCGGTCCGCCGCGATGCGGATGCCGGCGTCCGAAAAATTCACCTCGTCGAAAAACGAGACGACGTTTCTGTCGGGGAAAGCCTCGACGACGATGCGGCGGCTGCGGACTTTCGCCGGCGGCGCGTCGCTGCCGCGCGCAGCGGCGTTCCCGTCTTTCCCGAGCATCGAAGGCATACGGACGGAGACGGCGACGGGAGCGCCTTCGTCGCGCAGTTCGGCGCGGGGTTTCGTCGCGACGATTTCGACGACGCGCGCGTCGACTTTTCCCTCTGCGACGTCGCCGCTGACGGAAAGCGTTCCCGCGGCGTCGGACAGACGGACGTTTTCCCGCACGAAAAAGCGTTCTTCGCCGGGAAAGAATTCCGCGGAATCGCCGGTGAGAATTTTCCCGGCGCGTTCGACGCGGACGTTCCCGTTCCCGCCGATGCGCATGATTTTGTCCTTCAGCCCGGAGCCGCCGGATTTTTTTTCTTCCTCGAATCCTGCGGCTTCGGAGCCGTCGCCGAGGACGAGAATTTCGAGGGCGTCGCAGTTCATCGTCGTTTCGCCGTAAAGCACGACGACGCCGCCGGAGAAAACGAGCGTCGTGCGCTCGTCCTCGCCGCGGATGAGCAGCGCGTCGGCCATGACGGAGAGCGTTTCGTTCCCGTCGGGAAGCTCGAGGGAAACGAACACGTCGTCGTGCACGCGGATGAGGTTTTCGTGCCCTTCGCCGCGCCAGGACCAGCCTTTCCCGCGGACGGAAAATCCGTCGCCGTCGACGCTCACTTTCTCGGCGCTTTCCGCCTCGCGTTTTTCCGGATTGAAGACGCCGAGCGCGCTGGTCATTTTCGCGAAGACTTCTCCCTGCGAGCCGAACGTGAGCAGGCGCAGGTCTTTCAGATTCCACGACGTGCGGCGAATGTCCTCCGCCTTCGATTGCGAGGCTGCCTCGGCGGACGCCGCCTCGAGGCGCCATTTCAGCTCGCCGCCGCCGTCGTCGCTGAACCCGGAAAGCTTCAGGTCGCGGATTTCCTCGATGTTCACCTGATGCGAACTTTCTCCGAGCAGGCTCGCGGGAACGAGCGCGGCGGCGAACAGGCTTGCGCAGGACAGAAGCTTGTGCGGAATTTTCTTCATCATTTCTGACCGGGAAAGATAAGGAGCCGCGCGCGGGTTTTCGACATTTTTTCCGCGGGAACGGAAAAATGTCCGCGGAAAGAAAATGCGGAAATGCGCGGTTTTTCGCTTGAAAGGGCGCGCCTCATGGGGTGGAATACCGCACTTTTAAAAACCGGGGCATCGGCGTTTTCGCCGTTTTCCTCGGTTTTTATCCAGTTATATTTTTATGATGAAACCCTTGATTCTTATAGTCGATGACGAGAAGAACACGCGCGAAGGGCTTGCCGCAACGCTTGAGGACCAGTATGAAGTGTCCATGGCGAGCAACGCGGATGAAGCGTTCCGCCTCATGGAGACGGAAAACTTCGACGTCGTCATCACGGATTTGCGCATGGCGGGACAGTCCGGTCTCTCCGTGATCGACAAGGCATTGCAGCTCCCGCAGAAGCCCGTCTGCATCATGATGACGGCT
Source organism: Candidatus Spyradosoma merdigallinarum (assembly GCA_018713755.1). Classification (GTDB taxonomy): domain Bacteria; phylum Verrucomicrobiota; class Verrucomicrobiia; order Opitutales; family UBA953; genus Spyradosoma; species Spyradosoma merdigallinarum. Next base: position 3,678 of record DVOG01000185.1, read on the forward strand.
TACGGGAACGTGGAAACCGCGGTCGAAGCGATGCGCCGCGGCGCTTACGATTTTCTGACGAAGCCGCTGAATCTCGAAAAGCTCGAGCTCGTCGTCAAGCGCGCGCTTGAAGCCCGCGAAACGGAACGCGAAAACCGCGCGATGCGCGTGCGGCTCGACAACAAGTTCAGCTTCAACGGGCTCATCGGCGAAAGCCCGGCGCTGACGCGCTGCATCGAAAACGCCAAGCGCGTGGCCGCTTCGAAGGCGACGGTGCTTCTGCTCGGCGAAACGGGAACGGGCAAAGAGCTCTTCGCGCAGCTCATCCACCAGAACAGCTCCCGCGCGAAGCGGCCCTTCGTTCCCGTCCACTGCGCCGCCATCGCGCCGACGCTGCTCGAAAGCGAAATCTTCGGACACGAGCGCGGCGCGTTCACGGGAGCGAACGAACGCCGCATCGGTCGCTTCGAGGCGGCGGACGGCGGCACGCTTTTCCTCGACGAAATCGGGGAAATCGACCTCGCGACGCAAGTCAAGCTCCTGCGCTTTCTCGAAACGCACGCGATCGAGCGCCTCGGCTCGCAGAAGCAGATCCAGCTCGACGTGCGCCTCGTGTGCGCGACGAACCGCAACCTCGCGGAAATGGTCGCCGAGGGCACGTTCCGCGAAGACCTTTACTATCGGCTTTCCGTCGTCGCGCTCGTGCTCCCGCCGCTGCGGGAACGCGCGACGGACATTCCCGTGCTCATCGACTACTACGTGAAGCGCTTTTCCGCGGAAAACGCGCTGACGCCGCCGAAAATCTCCAAGGCGGCGATGGCGATTCTGAAAAAATACGCCTGGCCCGGGAACATCCGCGAGCTGCGCAATCTTTGCGAAAACCTCGTCGTCATGCACTCCGGAGCGGAAGTCAGCGAATACGACCTGGATCCGCGCTTCCTGCTCAACCGCATCGTTTCGGCGCCGCCGGTCCCGCCGCCGACGACGATCGACGAAAACGGCAAGCCGCTCCCGCAGAAGGAAATCCGCAAGGCGGTCAAAAAGAGCAAGGAAGCCCGCCGCGAAAAAATCAAAGTGGAGCGCATGCGCACGTTCTCGAAGAAGGAAAACGAAAAGCGCCTGATGCGGGAAGCGCTCATTCGCGCGAAAGGCAACCGGACCGACGCCGCGGAATACCTCGGCATTTCCCGGCGGACGTTCCACAGAAAGCTCCTCGAAGACCCGACCATCGCCGCCGGCCTCGCCGGAAAGCGCGGGCGCAGATCCGAGGCTGACAAGGACTGATTTCTGTGCTAAAAGATGCGGAATGAATTTCTCTTCCGCATCTTTTTCTTTTCGTAAGTTCGGAGCCTTCGCCGCGCTGCTTTTCGCGGGAGCGGCCGCCGTTCCCG
>DVOG01000186.1 GCA_018713755.1 Candidatus Spyradosoma merdigallinarum
GGCGAAGGCGCGCCTGCCTCGAAAATTTTCTGAACCTCCGCGATGCGCGTCTCGTTCTTGCGCAGCTGCGAACGCTTCCCCGACGAAAACGCGAAGGCCAGCGCTCCCGCCGTCAGCGCCGCGGCGAGCAAAAGCAAAACGCGGCGGCGGCGGCGCACCGGCGCCCAGCGGACGCGCTCCAGCGCGGAGAGAAACTCCTTCGCCGTCGGGAAGCGCTGCGTCGGCGCGGGACTCAGCGCGCGCAAAAGCAGCTCGGCGAGCCCGCCGCGGTGCAGCTTGTAAATTTCCGGCGAAAGGCGCCCCGGCTCAGGCGGCGTTTCTCCCACGAGAAGAAAATGCAGCAGCGCCCCGAGCGCGTAGACGTCCGCGCGCGGCGTCGCGGCGTTCCCGCGTTCGACTTCCGGCGCGATGTAGCCCTCCGTCCCGCCGACGACTTCCGGCTTGTTTCCGGCGTTTTCTTCAATCGCGATCTGCGTCTGCGACGAAGCGACGTCGGCCGGCGCGGCGGGAACGCGCCCGACCCGAAATTTCGGAATGCCGCGGGGACGCCGCGCTTCCAGCCGCCGCCGACCTTCGATGAATTTGCGGTCGACGAACGCCATGCCGAAATCCGTGATCTGCGGCGTTCCCGTGTGCGTGAGCAGAATGTATTCCGGCTTGAGGTCGCGGTGGACGACGCCGTAGGCGTGCGCGTAAGCCAAGCCGCGTGCCACGGCGACGATGAGGTCCATCGCGGCGTCCGGGCGAAGCCTTCCGCCGTTGCGGCGGCGCACGTCTTCGAGCGTGCCGCCTTTCACGAAATCCATCACGTAGTAATACAGCCCGTTCCACTCGCCGAAATTGTGCACGGGAACGATGTTTTCGTGAGAAAGCGCCGCGACGATCTGCGCCTCGTGCCGGAACACGGTGACGAATTCCGGCATGAACGCCAGCTCGCCGCTGAGCACCTTCACGGCGAAAAGTTTTTTCAGCGCCGCGTGCTGGGCGAGATAGACCGTTCCCGTGGCGCCGAAGCCGAGAACCGAAACGACTTCGTAGTCGCCGATTCTGTCTCCGGGCTGAAAAACTTCCTTTTCCTCGCTCATGCCGAAAGCGGAACGCGCGTCAATGCGCGCGGGAACGCCTTGTCTTCCTCCGTCAAAAAAAAAAGAACGAAATTATTCGACTTCGAGCACGACCTGCACTTCCGCCGTCGCGTGCAGCGGCACGCCGCCGAGCGCGACCGCCGCGCGCGCGTGCTTTCCGTTTTCGCCGAAAACCGCGAGGAAAAGCTCGGAAGCGCCGTTGATGACTTTCGGCGCGTCGGCGAAGCCTTCGGGCGCGTAAACGAAGCCGTTGACGTTGACGACGCGGCGGACGCGGTCCAGCGAGCCCAGAAACGCCTTGGCGTTCGCCAGCGCCGCCAGCGCGCACTGCCGCGCCGCAGCGTAGCCGTAAGCGATGTCCTTCTCCGGCGAAGAGCCGATCATGCCGGTGTGCGTGAGCTTCCCGTCCGCCGTCGGAAGCGTGCCGGAAAGAAAAAGCAGGTTTCCGCTGCGGACGGCGGGAACGTAAGCGCCGGCGGGCGCCGGCGGCGGCGGGAGCGTCAGCCCCAGTTCCTGAATTTTCGCTTCGATGCTCATAGAAAGCAAACTCTACTCCCGGCGCGAAATGGCGTAAAGTTTTTTTGCGGGATCGCGCGTTCCCGGCGTCATGCCGGACGCGCCTTTTCCCGGAACGCGTTCATCATCGCGGCGAAGCGCGCGAAGAGCGGCGAAGCGTCGTGCGGCCCGGGAGCGGCTTCCGGATGATACTGAACGGAGAAAATCGGCAGCGTCCGGTGCCGCATGCCCTCGACGGTCCCGTCGTTGAGATTCACGTGCGTGATTTCGACGTCCGCAGGCAGCGTTCCCGCGACGACGGCGTAGTTGTGGTTCTGCGACGTGATTTCGATTTTTCCCGTCGTCAAATCCTTCACGGGATGATTGCAGCCGTGATGCCCGAAACGCAGCCGCTCCGTTTTCGCGCCGAAAGAAAGGCCGAGCAACTGATGTCCGAGGCAAATGCCCATGATCGGAATTTTGCCGTGAAGCGCGCGGATGTTTTCGGCGAAATGCGGGAGCGCTGCCGGATCGGCGGGACCGTTGGAAAGAAAAACGCCGTCGGGCCGCGACGCGAGAACGTCGCGCGCGGGCGTTCCCGCCGGGACGACGCGCACGCGCATTCCCGCGCGGCGCATGCTGCGCAGAATGCCGAACTTGACGCCGAAATCATAGGCGACGACGTCGAAGGCGAGCGGCGCGATCTCCTCCGCGCCGAGCGCGCGGGAACGCTCCCCGCTTTCGTCCCAGACGTAAGGCGCGGCGCAGGTCGCGCGGCTGGCGTAATCCTGCCCGGCGAGCCCTTCCCACGCGCGGGCGCGGCGCACGCCTTCCTCGGCGGGCACGTTCCCGTCCGCGCACAGAAACGCTTTCATCGCGCCGTGTTCGCGCAGATGCAGCGTCAGCGCGCGCGTGTCGACGCCGGCGAGCGCGGGAACGCCCTGCGCTTTCAGCGCGTCGGAGAGCTCTTCCCGCGCGCGCCAATTGCTCGCGCGCCGCATTTCGCGGACGACGAAACCGGCGGCGCGGAAGCGCGCGGACTCGTCGTCTTCGCCGGGAACGACGCCGGTGTTCCCGATTTCCGGCGCCGTCATCACGACGAACTGCCCCGCGTAGGAAGGGTCGGTCAGGATTTCCTGATAACCGGTCATTCCCGTGTTGAACACGGCCTCGCCGACGGCGTTTTTTCCCGCCCCCGCGGAAAAGCCGCGGAAAACCGCGCCGTCTTCGAGCGCGATGTAGGCGCGCCGTTCGCGCTGCTTTTTCCAAGAATATTTTTCGTTCATTTCAATTCCGATTTTTTTCTTCTTTTCCGTTTTTCTTTCGTTCCCGCCGTCAAAGATTCAGTTTCGGCGCGCGGCGCTGGTATTCCTGCAGGGAACAGACTTCGAGGCGCGGATTTTCCGCGAACGCGTCCAAGCCGTCGATCGCGCAGCGGAGCGCGTCGAGCGTCGTCGTCACGGGAATGCCGCGGAGAACCGCCGTCGAGCGGATGCGGATATCGTCCGCCGCCTGCGCGGAGCCGGGGCTCGGCGTCGTGATGATCCAGGCGACGTCGTGCTCTTCGACGAGGTCGAGCAGATTCGGCCGGCCTTCGGCGACGCGGAAAAGCGCGCGGGAACGCACGCCGTTGTTCCAAAGATGCGTCGAAGTGCCGCGCGTGGCGTAAATTTCGTAGCCGTCGGCGAGCAGCCGCTTCACGAGCGGGACGAGCGCCTCCTTGTCTTCGTCGCGCACGCTCACGAAAATTTTTCCGGCACGGGGAATTCGCGTTCCCGCGGCGATCTGGCTTTTCAGATACGCAAGCGGCGCGCTGCGGTCCAGCCCCATGACTTCGCCGGTGGACTTCATTTCCGGGGAAAGCAGGACGTCGACGCCGGGAAAGCGCGCGAACGGGAACACGGCTTCCTTGACCGCCGTGTGCCTGGGGGAAACTTCTTCCGTGAAACCGAGCTCGCGCAGCGACGTTCCCGTCATCACGCGAGCGGCGAGTTTCGCCAACGGAACGCCGGTCGCCTTCGAAACGAAGGGAACGGTGCGCGACGCGCGCGGATTCGCCTCAAGCACGAAAACTTCTCCGTCCCGGACGGCGAACTGAATGTTCATCAGCCCGCGCACGCGCAGCGCGGACGCGAGCCCGAGCGCGTCCGCGCGAATCTTCGCCTTGACCGCCTCGGAAAGCGTCGGCGCGGGAATCATGCAAGCGGAATCTCCGGAATGAATGCCCGCGTATTCGACGTGTTCCATGATGCCGCCGACGACCGTCGTTTCGCCGTCGGAGATGCAGTCGACGTCGACTTCCGTCGCGTTCCCGAGATAGCGGTCGATCAGCACGGGACGGCTTTCGGAAACTTCCACGGCGTTTTTCATGTAGGCGCGCAGCGCGGCCTCGTCATGCACGATGACCATCGCGCGCCCGCCGAGCACGAAGGACGGACGCATCAGCACGGGATAGCCGATTTCCGCGGCGACGGCGGCGGCGCCGTCGACCGTCGTCGCCGTTGCTCCCGGCGGCTGGAGGATTCCCGCCTTCTCGGCGACGGCGGCGAAAAGTCTGCGGTCTTCCGCCGCGTCGATCATTTCCGGCGCGGTGCCGATGACGTTCGCGCCGTTCGCCTTCAGCCCGTCGGCGAGGTTGAGCGGCGTCTGCCCTCCGAACTGCACGATGACGCCGTCGCATTTTTCCCGGCGGTAAATCGGGAGCACGTCTTCGAGCGTGAGCGGCTCGAAGTAAAGTTTGTCCGACGTGTCGTAATCGGTCGAAACCGTTTCCGGATTGGAATTGACCATGACGGTTTCGAAGCCCGCGGCGCGCAGCGCGAACGAGGCGTGGCAGCAGCAGTAATCGAATTCTATGCCCTGCCCGATGCGGTTCGGACCGCCGCCGAGAATCATGATTTTTTTCTTTTTCGTTCCCGCGGGAACGGCGTCCCGCGCCTCTTGCGGCGACGTTCCCGCGGCGAGGCCGGCGCCGTCGTAAGTCGAGTAGAAATACGGCGTGAACGCCTTGAATTCCGCCGCGCAGGTGTCGACGAGATTGTAGCGCGGCGCGAGCCCGACGCGTTCCCGCGCGGCGAAAACGTCTGCTTCCGACGCGCCGAGCAAGTGCGCGATCTGCCTGTCGGAAAAGCCGAAGCTTTTCGCCTGCAGAAACAGCGCGGGATCAGCCTCCAGCCCGGCGAGCGTTCCCGCGGACTTTATCTCGTCCGCGAACGCCGTCAGCTCTTCGAGTTCCCGCAGAAACCAGCGGTCGATCCCGCAGATTTCATGCACTTCGTCGACGGACCACCCGCGCGCGAACGCCGCTCGGACGGCGAAAATGCGGTTCGGCGCGGCGAAACGCAGCGCGCGTTTCAGAGCCGCGTCGCCGAGCGCCTCCGTTCCCGCGTCCTTCCCGTCGGCGCCGAAACCGTCGCGGCCGATTTCGAGCGAGCGCAGCCCTTTCTGAAAAGATTCCTTGAACGTGCGGCCGATCGCCATCGTTTCGCCGACGGATTTCATCTGCGTGCCGAGCGTCGGATCCGCGCCGGGAAATTTTTCGAAAGCGAAGCGGGGAATTTTCGTGACGACGTAGTCGATCGACGGCTCGAAGCACGCCGGCGTGCTCCGTGTGATGTCGTTGAGAAGCTCGTCGAGCGTGAAGCCCACGGCGAGTTTCGCCGCGATTTTCGCGATGGGAAATCCCGTCGCCTTCGACGCGAGCGCGGAAGAGCGCGAGACGCGCGGATTCATCTCGATGACGATCATCCGCCCGTTTTCCGGATTCAGCGCGAACTGCACGTTCGATCCGCCGGTGTCGACGCCGATTTCCCGCATCACGGCGAGCGCGGCGTCGCGCATCCGCTGGTACTCGCGGTCGGTCAGCGTCAGCGCGGGAGCGACCGTGATCGAGTCGCCCGTGTGAATGCCCATCGGGTCGAGATTTTCGATGGAGCAAACGACGACGCAGTTCCCGCGCGCGTCGCGCATGAGCTCCATTTCGTATTCTTTCCAGCCCTCGACGGATTCCTCGATCAGCACCTCGCTCGTCGGCGAACACGCCAGCCCGCGCGCGACGATTTCGTCGAACTGCGCGGCGTCGCGCGCGATCCCGCCGCCGGTCCCGCCGAGCGTGAAGCCCGGGCGAACCACCAGCGGGAACCGCCCGAACTCGTCGCGGACGCGCCGCGCCTCCTCGAGCGAATGCGCGGAAAAATTGCGCGGCATGTCCAAGCCGATTTTCCGCATCGCTTCGCGGAATGCGCCGCGGTCTTCCGCCTTGCGGATGACGTCGGGCTTTGCGCCGATCATTTCCGCGCCGTAGCGCGCAAGCGTTCCTCGCTCGTGCAGCTCCATCGCGAGGTTGAGCGCGGTTTGCCCGCCGAGCGTGGGCAGAACCGCGTCCGGGCGTTCCCGCAGGATGATTTCCTCGACGCAGTCCGCCGTCAGCGGCTCGACGTAGGTGCGGTCCGCCGTTTCCGGATCGGTCATGATCGTCGCCGGATTGGAATTGACGAGCACGATTTCGTAGCCTTCCTCGCGCAGCGCCTTGCAGGCCTGCACGCCCGAGTAATCGAACTCGCAGCCTTGCCCGATGACGATCGGTCCCGCGCCGATGATGAGGATTTTTTGGATGTCTGTGCGTTTAGGCATTTTTCGGTGTCAAAAAAAGTTTTCGGATTCGCCGTTCCCGCCGCGGCGGGAGCGCGCCCTCGTTTTCTCCGCAAAAAAAAAGACCTTCCTGAAAAAGAAGGTCTTCGAAAAAAACGGGAACGAGGAAAAGAACGGCGAAAACGTCCGCGCGCTCCCGGTCGCGCGGAACGGCGCGTCTGCGACAGGACATGCGGACCGTTCTTTCATTTTCTCGAACCGCCGACATCATAAATTTTCCGCCTGCGCCGACAAGCAAAAAATTACATTTTTGTAAAATTTTCCCGCCATGCCGCGCATAAAAAGCGCGGCGCGAAAAGAACGCCGTTCCCGCTCAGGCGAGCGGTCGGTGAAAATCCGCGAAGCGCCGAATCAGCCCGCCGAAAGCGCCGTTGGAGAAAAAGACGACGAGCGCGGGAGCGTCCGACGACGCCGCGTCCGCGAACTTTTCCAGCGCGGGAAAAACCTGTTCGAGCGTTTCCGGCGCCTCCGCTTCCCTGCCGCGGGAACGCAGCGTCCGCGCGAGTTCCCGCGTGTCCATTTTTTCCGCGCCGCCCGAAGCGTGATGCACGGGAGCGATCAGCGCGGCGTCCGCGACGGCGAGCGCGTCCGCGAACGCGTCCTGCATCAGCCGGCGCACGGCGGTGTTGCTGCGCGGCTCGAACGCCGCGATGATTTTCCGCTCGGAATAGCGTTCCCGCAGCGCCGAAAGCGTCAGCCGCAGCGCCGTCGGATGATGGCCGAAATCCTCCGCGACGACGAGCGCGGGCGTGTCGAGGAGAATTTCGCGGCGGCGCTTCACGCCCTGAAATTTTTCCAGCGGGGCGGACGGAAACGGCGTGCGCTCCGGCGCGTCGGGCGAAGCGAAGACCGCGCAGGCGGCGGCGGCGCAGGCGGCGTTGCGCGCGTTGAAAAGCCCGGACTGCGTCCACGCGGCGCTTCCCCACGCGTTCCCGCGCCACGCCAAAGAGAAGGAGGAGCCGCGCGGCGTTTCGCGAAAATCGCGAATGCGCAGATCGCAGTTTTCGCCGACGCCGACGCGCAGCACGCGCGTCCACGTCACGGCGTCGAGCAGCGGCGCGAGGTTTTCGTCGTCGCCGTTGGCGATGATGCATCCGCGGCGCGGGACGATGCGCATCACGTGCGAGAACGCGCGCTGCACGTCCTGCAGGTCGCGGAAAATGTCCGCGTGGTCGAATTCCAAATTGTTCAGCACGAGAATTTCCGGCAGATACTGGACGAATTTGCTTCGCTTGTCGAAAAACGCCGTGTCGTATTCGTCGCCTTCGATGACGAACGCGCCGCCGTCCGTTCCCGCCGCCGCGCCGCCGGGCAAATCACGCGGCACGCCGCCGACGAGCCAGCCGGGATTTTCCCCGCGCTCCCGCAGCAGGAACGCGGCGATCGACGTCGTCGTCGTTTTTCCGTGCGTTCCCGCGACGACGATGTTCCGCCGCCTCTTGAGCAGGCGCGTGCGCAGCAGCTCCGGCAGCGAAACGTAATCGAACGCGCGCGTGTCGAGCAGCCATTCCATTTCCGGATGCCCGCGCGAAACGACGTTCCCGACGACAACCAAATCCGGATGCACGAGCGCGAGCCGCTCCGCGCTCCAGCCGTCGTAAATTTTCACGCCGGCGTTTTTCAGCAAATCCGACATCGGCGGATAAATTCCTTTGTCCGAGCCGGACACCTCGTGCCCGAGCGAACGCATCAGCAGCGCAGCGTTGCCCATCGCCGTGCCGCAGATTCCCATGAAGTAAACGTGCATCGTGAACGAAAGAAAAAGATTTTACGCGATGAAGCGCGTGCAGACCGTTCCCGCAGGATCGTCGAAAATTTTCAGCAGAATGTCTTCGCGCCGCCCGTTGGCGATGACGACGGGAACGCCGGCGGCGGCAATGCGCCGCGCCACGCCGCACTTCGACTCCATGCCGCCGCGGCCCTGCTCGGATTTTTTCGCGGAAATGAATTTGCCGATTTCGTCGCCCGCGCGGATTTCGCGGATGACGCGGGACGACGGCGTCGCGGGATCGCCGTCGAAAACGCCGTCCACGTTGGAAAGAATCACGAGCGCGGACGCGCCGATCATCTCCGCGATCAGCCCGGAGAGCTCGTCGTTGTCCGTGAACATCAGCTCCGTCACGGAAACGGCGTCGTTTTCGTTCACGACGGGAACGACGCCGTGCGCGAGCATCACTTCCACGCAGCGCTTCTGGTTGCGGTAGTGTTCCCGCGTCGAAAAATGCTCCTTCGTCGTCAGCACCTGCCCGCAGAGCATTCCCGCGTTGCGGAAAAGCTCGAAGTAGCGGTTCATCAGCTTCGCTTGTCCGACGGAAGCGAACAGCTGACGCGCCGCGACTTCGTCCAACGGCGGAACGTCTTCGCGCAACTCGCCGCGCCCGGACGCGACCGCGCCCGACGAGATGAGCACGACGTCGAAATCGCGCCGGCGCAATTCGACGATCTGATCGACGAGCGCGCTCATGCGCGTGAAATCCAAATTCCCGTCGGCGCGCGTCAGCACGTTGCTTCCGACTTTTACCGCGATACGGCGTTTCATAAAGAAAAGAAAAAACGGAAACGGAAACGAAAAATTTTCAGCGGGAACAGCAGGCGCGGAGCCCGCGGACGACGGCGGCGGAAAAGCCGCTTTCCTCCATGGCGTTCAGCCCGCGAATCGTCAGCCCGCCCGGCGTCGTCACCTTGTCGACGGCGCTTTCGGGATGCTCGCCGGTCGCGGCGAGAAGCTCCGCCGCGCCTTTGAGCGTCTGCAGCGCCGCCTCCCGCGCGAGCGCGGCGCTCAGCCCGAGTTCGACGCCGCCCTGCATCGACGCGCGGACGTAGCGCATGGCGAACGCGATGCCGCAGGACGCGAGCGCCGTTCCCGCCGCGAGCTGCGCTTCCGGGACGAACACGGCTTTCCCGAGCGCGGAAAAAAGGGCCTCCACGCGGCGCGCGGCAGCTTCCGGAGCTCCGTCCGAAGCGATGAACGTCATGCTTTGCGCGACGGCCGCGGCCGTGTTCGGAATCGCGACGAAAACCGGCGTCTCCGGCATTCCCGCGGCGGCGCGCAGACGCGCGAGCGGCAACCCGGCGACGACGGAAACGAGCGTCCGCGTTCCCGCCGCGAACGCGCCGCGGATTTCCGCGAGCACGGCGTCCGCGATCCAAGGCTTCACGGCGAGGACGACGATTTCGGCGGATTCCGCCGCCGCGCGGTTGTCCGCGGAAACGCCTATGCCGGGAACGGCCGCTGCGAGCTTTTCCAGCGTCGTCGCGCCGCGAGCCGTGCAGACGATTTCCTCCGCGGAGCAAAATCCTGCGGAAACGGCGCCGCGCGCAATCGCGCCGCCCATGCTTCCCGCCCCGATGACGGCAATTTTGTTTTTCATTTCAGAAAAAAATCCAATCGAAAAAAAAATTTCGCTTCGCGGGAGCGCGCGTCACTTTTTGCGCCACGTCAGCGTCAGCGACGGCGCTTCGGCGGCATCGCCCGCGCAGACGTATTCGACGCGAACGCGATGCGTTCCCGCCGCGAGGTTCACGCCGCGCGTCCCGACCGGATTTTCCGTACCGACGTTCATGGCGGAGGTCGCCTCCGTTCCCGGCGCATAGAGTTTGTCCGCGTCGACGAGCTGAATGTCGTAAAGATGGACGAACGCCTTGCTGCCCGCGGCGGCGTCGGTTTTCAGCGCGAAAACGTATTCGCCCGTCTCGGGAACGCAAAGTTCGCCTTCCAGCAGAATGCCGCGCGCGCCGCGGCCGCGGACGAAGGCGTCCGGCAGGAGATTTTCGCCCTGCGCCAGCGGCCCCGTCTCGCCCTGCAAAACGGGCTTGCGATGCGTCTGCCGGAAGTCGGGCACCCACGGGAACGGCTTGTCGGACGCGAACGCTTTCCAGCGAAGCTGCGTCTTGTTTTCCGGGCAGCGCAGCGAAGGCTCGGCGGGAACGGGATTTTTCTCGAAGAAGGTTTTCTGCGAAAAATCCAGTCCGCGCGTGTAGCTCTGCGGTTTTTTGCCGTCGAAGGCGCGGCGGGAGCGCAGAGCCTTGTCGCGGAACTTCTGCTGCATTTCCTCGCCGAAGCCGGGCGTTCCCGCTAGATTTTTCTTTTCCTGCGGGTCTTTGAGCGTGTCGTAAATTTCGAAAACGACGGCGCCTTCGCCGGAAAACTTCGCGTTTCCGTCAAGCCCGCGCGCAAGCCCCTTGAAGCCGTCGACCCAGACGACGAGCTGATTGCTGCGCGAAACGCCGCGGTGCGCGGGAACGAAGTCCGCGCGATTTCCCGAAACGCCGCCGACGGAATACTCGCAGTAAATCTGCCCGGGCATCTGCGTTCCCGCGCCCGTGAGCGTCGGCAGCAGCGAGACGCCGTCGGAGCGCGAGGGCACTTCCGCTCCCGCGGCGTCGGCGAAAGTCGCGAGCCAGTCATGGAACTGCGAAGGCGCATCGCTGCGGCGATTTTTCGGAATGAACGCCGGCCAGCGCACGACGGCGGGAACGCGCAGCCCGCCCTCGAAGCAATCGCGCTTGATGCCGTCCATCATGCCGTAAGACTTGAAGAACGACGGATCCTGCGCAGGCGAGGCGGAAGCGTAAAAGCTTTTTCCGCCGTCGTTGCCGCCTTCTTCATGCGGGCCGTTGTCCGAGGTGAAGACGACGAGCGTATTTTCGTCGATGTTCAAATCTTCGAGCAGGCGGAAAAGGTCTTTCATCGCGTCGTCGACGCGGCGAATCATGGTCGCGTGGCGCCGCGCGGCCTCCGTCGCGAATTTCTTGTTGTCGGGATGAATGTAGGAATCCGGCGCGCCGCGCTTCGCCGTGTTCACGCTCCCGTCGGCGGAAAGCTGCACGCCGCCGGAAAGCCCGCCGCCCTGCGGATACGCGCAGGTCGGAACGCGCAGCGAGCCGTGCGGCGCCGGGTAGGCGAGATAAAGGAAGAACGGCTGCTGCGGCGCGGCTTTTTTCTGCCGCGCGATCCACGCTTTCGCGCGCGCCGTGAAAAGATCCGTGGAATAAGCGAAGCCGTCCTTGAGCGTTCCCGTCACGTCGGTTTCGTTTTCCCAGACGTAGCGCCCGCTGTTCGCCGGATAATGAAAGTGGCCCGCGAGGTGGTCGAAAATGCCGTAGAAGTAATCGAAGCCGCGTTCGCGCGGACGGCCGAATCCCGTCGCCGCGGTCGAGCCGTCCCCGACGCCGCCGAGGCCCCATTTCCCGACGGCCGCCGTCGCGTAGCCCGCTTCTTTCAGCACGCTGCCCAGCGTGTGCACGTCGGGAATCGGCGTGTCGAACGTGTTGTCGCGCACTTGCCGCTCGTGCCCCTGGTGCACGCCGGTCATCAGCGAAGCGCGCGCGGGCGCGCTCACGGGACAGGCGGAATAGTGCCGGGAGAGAATCATGCCCTCCGCCGCCATTTTGTCCAGCGTCGGCGTCCTGAAATGCGGCGCGCGGGCGCGTTCGGGACTGAATTTTTTCCCGTAGTCCCAGTTGCAGGCGAGGTCGCCCCAGCCCATGTCGTCGACGAGAACGAAAATGATGTTCGGGCGAGACGCCGCACCCGTTCCCGCGGCGGTTTTTCCGTAGGCTGCCGGGAGCGCGAACGGCGCGGAAACAAGACAGGAAACGGCAAGGCGGGGGATGAAACGTCGGGAAAACATGGCGCGAAGAGTAAGTTCGCCGCCGCGCGCTGGCAATGCTTTTCGACGCGCGGGAACGCACGCCGCTTCGCTGTTGCGGGAACGCGGGAATCGCAGGTAAAATGGCGGCATGATTTTTGCGATTTTCGCCGCGCTGCTCGCGCTCGCGTGGATTCTGGCCGGACTTTACTGCAAGCGGATGTCGCCGTTCCGCCGCGAATACACTTGGATTTACGCATTTTTCCGCCCGTTCTGCGCGGCGGTCTGCCTGTTTCTTTATCGGAGGAAAACGGTCGGCGCGCGCAACGTTCCCGCGGAAGGCGGCTGCCTCGTCATCGCCAATCACGCGTCCTACGCCGACGTCGTCTGCCTCGCGCTCGCCTGCCCGCGGCCCGTCCGCTACGTTTCCTGGGCGGGCTTCGAGGACAACCCGGTCTCGCGGCTTTTCATGCGCGCGCTGCGCACGATTCCCATCGCGCCGGACAAAGCGAAGGACGGCGTGAAGGCGGCGATCGCCGCGCTGCGGGCAGGCGAGCTCGTCTGCGTTTTTCCGGAAGGCTGCATGACGCGCAACGGCAGTCTGCAGGCGTTTCTCGGAGGCTTCGAGCTGATTGCGCGCAGCGCGGGCGTCCCCGTCGTTCCCGCAGGCATTGACGGCTTGTGGGGCTCGATTTTCAGTTTTCGCGGAAAGACGTTCTTCGGCAAGTTCCCGCGGATTTCCCGCACGCCGGTCGCGATCGAGTTCGGGAAACCGTTCAGAATGGGCCGCCGCGCGGGAGAGAAATCGCTGCAGGACGCGCGCTTCGCCGTGCTTGAGCTGTGCGAAAAGCTCTTTTCGGAGCGGCGGGAGCTGCGCGGGCATCTCGCGGGAACGCTGATCGACGCCTGCGCGAGCGCGCCTTTCCGCACAGCCGTCGCGGACCATTCGCTTTCCCGCAGGAAAATGCCGCGCGGGCTGCTGCTCGCGCTTTCCCGCTGCCTCGCGCGAAAATTTTCGGCGGAAATCCGGGAACGCCGCGTCGGCATCGTGCTCCCGCCCGGCATCGCGGGCATGGCGGCGAATTACGCCTGCGCGCTCGCGGGGAAAACGCCCGTCAACCTGAATTTCACGCTCGGACGCGCGCAGCTCGAATCCTGCCTGAAAAAGGCGGAGGTCGAAACCGTCGTCACCGTCGGCGCGATGAAAAAGCAGCTCGCGGAACGTTTCCCGGAGTTCCCGTGGCCGGAAAAGCAGCTCGACGTTCTCGACGAAATCCGGGCGATCCCGCGCGCGCGGCTGCTGCTCGCGTTCGCGCAAACGGTTTTTCTGCCGGCGGCGGCGCTGAAAAAGCTTTGGGGCGTTCCCGCGGAAGGCGGGAGCGCGGAAGCCGGCATCCTCTTCACCAGCGGGAGCTCGGGCATGCCCAAGGCCGCCGTCGTTTCGCACAGAAACATCATCGCCAACTGCATGCAGATCGACGATTACGACATTCTGCCGCCGAAAACGCGCCTGCTGTGCAATTTGCCGATTTTCCACTGCTTCGGCTACACGACGCTGCTGTGGTTCGCGGCGACGCGCGACATCCTCGCCGTGACGACGCCCTCCCCGCTCGATTTCGCGCGCAACCTGCAGGCGATTCGCGAGGAAAAAGCGAACGTGCTGCTGAGCACGCCGACCTTCCTGCGCTCCTACATCAAAAAAGCGCCGCCGGAATACCTTGATTCCGTGCGCCTCGTCGTCGCGGGAGCGGAAAAAACGCCCGAAGGCTTCGCCGCGGCCTGGGAGAAAAAATTCCCGCAGACCCGCTACCTCGAAGGCTACGGCATGACGGAAGCCTCGCCCGTCGTCTCCGTGAACAAACCCGACGTCGACGACGCGAAGAACGGCGTCGTCTGCCGCGGGAACGCCCCCGGCACCGTCGGCATTCTTTTCCCCGGCATGAACGCGAAAGTCTGCAATCCCGACAGCGGCGAAATCCTCCGCTGCGGCGAAAGCGGCATGCTTTTCCTCAAAGGCGCCAACATTTTCGAAGGCTATCTCGGCGATGCGGGCGCGCTCGTTCCCGCGACGGACGCCGACGGCTGGTACAAGACCGGCGACATCGTCTCCATGGACGAACGCGGCTTCATCTCCATCAAAGGCAGGCTTTCCCGCTTCTCGAAAATCGGCGGCGAAATGGTGCCGCACGGGACCGTCGAAGACGCCGTGCGGAAAATTCTCGGCATCGGCGACGAGGAGGAAACGCTGAAAATCGCCGTCGCCGGGCGGCCCGACGAAGCCAAGGGCGAGGCGCTCGTGCTCGTGACGACGCTTGCGGGAACGGATCTCGCCGCCGTCGCGCGCGGGCTTTCCGACGCCGGGTTTCCGAACCTGTGGATTCCGCGGGAACTGAAAATCGTTCCCGAAATTCCCACGCTGGGAACGGGCAAACTCGACATTCGCGCGCTCGCGGAACTGGCGAAAACCCGCTGACGTTCCCGCGCCGCAGAGTCGAAAGCGCGCGCCCGCAAAGGCGAAGGCGGGAACGCGAATTCCCCGAAAAGAAAAAGAAGCGCTCCCGCGGAAAAATTGTCCGCGGGAGCGCCGGGTTCCAATAACTGACTACTTGCGAAAAGTTTCTGAACGCGCGCCGGTCAGCGGATTTTTTTGATTTGGCGCACGTTGCCGACTTTCTTCACGCCGTGCGCCGCCGCGGGATGCGCGCCGCCGACGGAAACCTTCCTCACGCCGTGCGCGTGCGGCGCCGTCGTCGCCGTCGACGCGACCGGCTGCTGCTGCCGATACGCCGCCTGCTGCTGCGCGTAGGCCTGCGCGTAGACCTGCTGCTGCGTCTGCGCCGCGGCGTAGGCCTGCTGATAAGCCTGTTGCTGCTGCTGATACGCGGCGTAGGCCTGCTGCTGCGCGTAATACTGCGCCTGCTGCTGATACGCCGCCGCTGCCGCCGCGGGATCGACGTTCCCTTGCGGCGCGGTCTGCGGCTGCGCCGCGGGAGCGGGAGCCGCTTCCGGCGCGGCCTGCGCCGGTTGCTGCGACTGCGCCTGCTGCTGGGCTTGCTGTTGCTGCTGCGCGGCGTAGGCGGCCTGTTGCGCCGCGTAAGCCTGTTGCTGCTGCTGGTACGCGGCGTAAGCCTGCTGTTGCGCGAGCAGCTGCTGCGCGTAAGCCTGCGCATAGGCCTGCTGCTGGTCGAGCACGTTCGGATGCGCCTCGGCGGGCGGCGGCGCCGCTTTTTTCGCTTTCTGCGGTTTCGGCGGCTTCGGGAAATTCGCGGGAACGCCGAGCAGCGACATCGTCGCGCTGAGCAGGAAGAACATCGAAATCACGTCCGCGCAATTGAAGAGCAGCACGGCCTGGTCGAGCCCGTTCGCGTCCTTGGCGACGAGGAACGAGCCCGCGCCGTAAACGAGCGCGGGAACGCACACGGCGACGGTCGTCATCACGCCCGTGCGCATCTGGTGATTCTCTTCGGAACGCCGCTCTGCTTTCTTCGCTTGGGAAATCGCGTAAGTTCCCGCGATGAGCAGCGCCAGCACGGAAGCGGGGATGCCGAAACCCAGCGCGCTCCCGAACGCCGCGACAGCCTGCGCCATATTGAAAGCCTTGAGTCCGTCCGTCGCTTCGACGACTTCCGCAGGCGGATTCACCGTCGCCGCGAACGCCGTGAGGCTTTCGCCGACGGAGCCGAGCCCGAAGCTCAGCACGGCGCAGGCGATCAGCGGAATGAGCGCGAGCTTTTTCATCCGCTTGAAACGCAACCCCGGCGTCAAAGCCAGCCCGACGAGAATCAGCGTCGACCACAAAGCCCAAAGCCCCGCGCGCAGCCCGACGGCGAAGGAAGCCGTCTCGCGGTGCTGATAAAGAAACTGGTTGAATTCCCACTGCGAGTAAAACGCCGCGCAGCCGACGCCGAACGCGGCGACCGCGGCGAGGATGTGCGGAATCTTTTCCTGGACGCGGGAACGCGCCGCCATGACGCCGCAGACGGCGAAGCCCGCGACGGCCGCGGCGTAGTGCGAGTAGAGGGCGATTTTCTGCGCGGAATTCGCGAGTTCCGGCGCGGAACAGATGAGGGTGGGTTCGGACATAAGGTCAAATGCAAGGAGTTTCTGAAAATCGCTTCCGCCGCATCTGCGGAAGCGGAAATGTTTTATTTCATCGTTCCCGCGTTTTCAATTCAAAAACGGGAAAAAGCCGCGCCGCGCGCCCGCGGACACGGCGCGGGAACGCGGCGGGAACGGCGCGCCGGACGCGTCAGCCGTCGATTTTTTCGGAGAGGAAGGCGACGAGTTCGTCTTCCGTCATGCGCGTCTGGCGCAGCGTGTCGCGATCGCGCAGCGTGACCGTGCCGTCTTTTTCGACGGTGTCGAAGTCGATCGTGATGCCGAAGGGCGTGCCGATTTCGTCCTGCCGGCGGTAGCGGCGGCCGATCGCTCCCGCGGCGTCGTAGAAGACGTTCCAGCGGCGCTTGAGACGGCGGTAGAGCGCTTCGGCGCGCGCGACGAGTTCCGGCTTGTTCTTGACGAGCGGGAACACGGCGGCCTTGTACGGCGCGAGTCTCGGGTGAAGCTTGAGCACGAGGCGCTTTTCGCCCTCGACTTCTTCCTCGCAGTAGGCGGCGGAAAGCACGGCGAGGAAAATGCGGTCGACGCCGACGGAAGGCTCGATGACGTGCGGCACATATTTCTTTTTCGCCGCCTCGTCGAAATATTCCATCGACTTTCCGGAAACGGCCTGGTGCTGCGTCAGGTCGTAATCGCCGCGCGCGGCGACGCCCTGCAGCTCCTGCACGCCGAAGGGGAACTCGAACATGATGTCCGTCGTTCCCTTGGAATAGTGAGCGAGCTTTTCCTTCGGGTGATTGTAAAGCGAAAGGCGTTCCTTGGGGATGCCGATCCCGTCGAACCAATTCATGCAGTATTCGATCCACGCCTTGTGGAGTCCCTGCCAGTCCGCGTCCGGCGAAATGAAGTACTCGATTTCCATCTGCTCGAATTCGCGGGAACGGAAGATGAAGTTGCGCGGATTGATTTCGTTGCGGAACGCTTTGCCGATTTGGGCGATGCCGAAGGGCACCTTGACGCGCCCCGTGTCGACGATGTTCTTGAAATTGATGAAGATGCCCTGCGCCGTTTCCGGGCGAAGGTAGGCGACCGCCGTTTCGTCGCGCAGCGCGCCGACGTAGGTCTGGAACATCATGTTGAAGGCGCGCGGCGGCGTGAGCGAGCCCGGTTTTCCCGTGGCGGGAGAAGGAATCAGCGCGTATTCTTCCGGCTTCGCCTGCGTGTAGTCCTTGAGGACGACGGGCGCCATTTCGCCCTGTTTCGCGAGCTTGCGCTTCAGGTCGTGCGCCATTTCCTCCGCCTGCTCCTGCATGCCCTCGTCCTCGAGCACGGAAACGTAGCCGATCGTTTCGCCGGCGACGACGACGGGAGCGAAGTAAAGCTGGTCGGCACGGTAGCGCATTTTCGATTCCTTGCAGTCGACGAGCGGATCCGTGAAATTGTCGACGTGCCCGGAGGCCTTCCACGTCATCGGGTGGTGAATGATCGTCGAGTCAAGCCCGACGATGTCGTCGCGGCGGTGCACCATGTCTTTCCACCACGCCTGCTTGATGTTGTTCTTGAGTTCGACGCCGAGCGGTCCGTAGTCGAAAAAGCCGTTGTAGCCGCCGTAAATGTCGGACGACTGGAACACGAACCCGCGGCGCTTGCACAGGTTGATGATGTCGTTCATCAGCGTGGAGGAGGATTTCTTTTCGCTCATTTTCGTAATAAAAAAAGTGGAGGAAAAAATAAACGCGTTCCCGCGAAAAGACAAGCGCGGGAACGCGTTTTCGGCGCGGCGGGAACGCGCGCGCTCAGCCGAGCTTTCCGAGCAGCTCGTAGATGCGCGCCGTCATGCCGCGCGGATTGTCGAGCAGCCCGGCGGCGATCAGCGTGTTGTCGAGCACCTGCTCGGCGACGAGCTTCGCCAGCTCCGGATTCGATCCGCGCAGCGCGTCGAGCTTGCGGATGAGCGGATGCCGCGGGTTCAGCTCCACTTTCACCGCGACGGGCTTGGACTCCGTTCCCGCGTCTTTCGACATCATCCGCATCATGCGGCGCATCGTCGCCGTCATGAATTTGTCCGGATTGAGCGCGACGGCGGGAGAGTCGACGAGGCGCTTGCCCGCCGAGCACTCGACGACTTTTTCCTTGCCGAGCGTTTCCGCGAACCACGCGCAAAGGCTCTTCATCGCCTCGTCGGGCAGCGGTTCGCCCGTTCCCGTCTGCGGCGCGTCCGCGAGTTCGATGTCGGCGGAATCCGCGGAAACGATGGGCTTGTCCTTGAACGAGCCGAGCTGCCCCATCACGTAGTCGTCCGCGCCGTCGTAAAGGAAAAGCACCTCGATGCCGCGCGCCTTGAACGCTTCAAGATACGGACCGGACTCGAGCGCGGCGCGGTTCGCTCCCGTCAGGTAATAAATTTCTTTCTGCGAGTCCTTCATGCGCTCGACGTATTCGGGAAGGCTCGTGAGCGTTCCCGCGTCGAGAATCGACGACTCGCAACGGAACAGCGGCGCGAGCGCGTCGCGGTTTTCGAAATCCGTCGCGATGCCTTCGCGCAGATAGTTTCCGAAATCGCGCCAGAACTTGGCGTAGGCGTCCGGGTCTTTTTTCGCGCGCTCTTCGAGGCGTTTGACGACGCGCTTCGTCAGCACGCGGTTCAGTTTCTGAATCAGCGTCGAGTCCTGCAGCGTTTCGCGGGAAATGTTCAGCGGAATGTCCGCGGAATCGACGACGCCCTTCATGAAGCGCAGCCATTCCGGGAGCAGGTTTTTCGGCTCCGGATCGATGAGCACCTTGCGGCAGTAGAGCGAAACTTCCGGCGTCGCGCGCCCGAAGCCCATCGCCTCGGGATTGTGCGTCGGGAAAAACAGGATGGAATTGATCGCCAGCGGCGCGTCCGCGGAAAAATGCAGCCAGTCCTGCGGCTCATCCCAGGCGCGGCACTGGAATTTGTAGAAATCCTTGTATTCCTGCTCGCCGACTTCGCTTTTGCTTTTCAGCCAAAGCGCCTGCATCGTGTTGAGCTTTTCGCCGTCGAGCTTCAGCGGGAACGCGACGTATTTCGAATAGCGCTCCAGGACGTCCTTCGCCTTGTCTTTTTTGGAGAAATCCTTGAATTCCTCCTTCAGCCGGATCACGAGCTTCGAGCCGCGCGGGAGCGCCTCGCCCGCCGTCTCGATCGTGTAGCTGCCGTTCCCGTCGCTCGTCCAGCACAGCGCCTCGCCCTCTTCGCGCCACGTGCGCGTGAAGAACTTCACTTCCTCGGCGACCATGAACACGGAGAAAAACCCGACGCCGAACTGCCCGATCAGGTTCTCGTTCCCGCCGCCGTTTTCCTGCAGTTTCCGCAGAAATTCCTTCGTTCCCGAATGCGCAATCGTGCCGAGGTTTTCGACGAGCTCCTCGCGCGTCATCCCGATGCCGGAATCCGCGATCGTCAGCGTTCCCGCCTTCTCGTCCGTCGAAACGTCGATTTCGAGCGCGCGCTCAGGCTCGAAAACGCTCTTTTCCGTCAGTTGCGTGTAGCGCATTTTTTCCAGCGCGTCGCTCGCGTTGGAAACCAGCTCGCGCAGAAAAATGTCTTTGTCCTTGTAAATCGAGTGCGCGACGATGTCGAGCACCTGCTTGACTTCCGCCTGAAAAGCGTGCGTCGTGGATTTTTCGTTGCTCATAGTGTTTCCGCGAAAATGCAGAATCCGTGCCAACGTCCGGCGCGGAAAGCGCAGCTGAAAGGCGCGCGGCGCCGCGAAGCGCCCCCGCGAGACGGGAGCGTCATTCGCGCGTCGGCTCGTAAATGCGCAGCAGCAGCGGGTTGGCGAGCGTCTGCGGGAGCGCCTTGATTTCGGCGACGACGCGCTCCATGACGGCCTCCGAAGTCGGATACGTCGCGAGCGTGATCGTGCCGCGGTGTTCGCCCGGATGTTCGTAGGTGACGACGCGCGCGACGGAGACCTTGTGCCTCGCCAGCGCCTCGTAAATGCCCACGAGCGTTCCCGGCTCGTCCAAAATCGAAATGCGCAGGTAGAATTTGGAACGGATTTCGTCCATCGTCGCCATGCGCGCGGATTCCCCGAGGCGGTAGCAGGCGTCGATGTCGCTCGGCGTGAGGAATTTGTGCGCATCGTCGCGGATGCCGATCATCGCGTCGACGATGTCGCTGATTACGGCGGACGAAGTCGCGTCCTGCCCCGCGCCGCGCCCGATGAGAATCGTCGTTCCCGCGACGTCGCCGGCGAGCTTTATCGCGTTGTAGACGCCGTCGACGCGGGCGAGCGTCTTGTCCAGCGGGATCAGCGCGGGATAAACGCCGAGCGAAAGCGCGCCCGTCTTGAAATTGCGGCGAATCATGCCGATGAGCTTGATGCGGTAGCCGAAATCGCGCGCGCGGTGCATGTCTTCGAGCGTGACGTTGCGGATGCCCTCGACGAGGGCGTCGCGCTCGGAAACCCATTTTCCGTGGGCGAGGAACGCGAGAATGACGGCTTTGTGGAAAGCGTCCCATCCGTCGAGGTCGAGCCGGTCGTCCGCCTCGACGTAGCCGAGCGCCTTGGCGTCTCTGAGGATTTCCTCGTAAGATTTTCCTTCCGCCTCCATGCGGGAAAGAATGTAGTTGCATGTGCCGTTGATGATGCCGGCGATCGATTCGAAGCGGTTCGCGACGAGTCCTTCCCGCAGCGTCTTGATGATGGGAATGCCGCCGGCGACGGACGCTTCGAAGTAGTAATGCCCGCCGAAGCGCTTCACCGCGTCGAAAATCTCCCGCCCGAATTCGTAGATCAGCGCCTTGTTCGCCGAAACGACGACTTTGCCGAGCTTGAGCGCGGCGAGCGTGTAGTCCTTCGCCTTCGTCGTGCCGCCCATCAGCTCGCAGACGATGTTCACGGCGGGATCGACGACGACCTCCATCGGATCGTCCGTCAGGATTTCCGCGGGAACGCGGACGCCGCGCTCGCGCTTGACGTCGCGCACGGCGATGCGCGGGAACGAGATTTCCACGCCGAGCCGGTTCTCCAGCTCTTCCCGCTGCGCCTGCAGGTGTTTCCAGACGCCTTGTCCGACGGTGCCGAAGCCGATGAAGCCGATGCCGATTTTTTTCTTTTCCATGTCGAAATTCTCCTTGTGTTTCGTGTTGAAGCCGGTGAAGCGTTCCCGCCCGCGGAAACGCGGTTATTTTCTTCTGAATGAATTTTCCTCGCCGCGCAGCATGCGCATGATGTTCGAGCGATGCATGACGATGATGAAAATCGCGACGACGAGGCAGAAGCCCACGTGGACCGTCGTGTAGCCGAGCTGCGGGAACGCCTTCGCCAAAATCATCGACGAAAGCGGGAGCGACAGCCCGAAAATCATCGACGCCACCGCGACGACGCGCGTCGGAAAATAAACCGCGAGCCAGACGATCGCGCCCAGCAGCACCGCCAGCGGCATCGCGCCCAGAAGCCCGCCCATCGTGACGGAAACGCCCTTCCCGCCCTTGAATTTCAGAAAAACGGAAAAGCAGTGTCCGAGCAACGCGCCGGCGAAGCCGCAAAGCTGCGCGACGGCGACGACGTGCGCCCAGTCCGCGGGCGTCTCGCCGGCCGTCGCCGCGAACGTCGGGATGAGGCTCGGCGCGAACGACGCGAGAAAGCCTTTGAGCAAATCGAGAAAAAACACGATGTTGCCCGCCGCCTTGCCGCAGGTGCGCTTCACGTTCGTCGCGCCGGGATTGCCGCTGCCCGCGTGCAGAATGTCCACGCCGCAGCGCTTGGCGACGATGACCGCGAACGGGATCGAGCCGAGAAAATATCCGAAGACGAACGAAAAGGCGAAAAACATCAGCATTGGAGCAAGCTTAACCGAACGGGCCGCGATCCCGCAAGCGCGTAAGCGCTCCCGCGGACGGAAAGCGCTCGCGCGAAGAAAGCCGCGGGAACGTCATTCCCGCCGAATCCAAAGCGAGCAGGACAGCGCCGGCAGCAGCAGCATGCCGCCTTCGAAGCCGAAGCCTTCTTCCGCGGGAACGCCTTCGAGGTCGAATTCCTCCGTGTTGGCGATGAGCCGGAAGCCGGCGAAGCGCGCTTCGGGAATCTGCACGCAAGTCTGCGTCGTGCGCGGATTCAGCGTCAGAATGTATTGGAGGCGTCCCTGCGCGCGGTCGTCGTTGAAGACGGCGACCGCCGCCGTGTTCGTCTGGTCCGGGTAAAAGCGGAAAAAACCTTTGGAGACGTTTTTCCGCTGGCGGAAAAGCCGCCCCAGCGACGAAAGCCGGAAGCGTATCCAGCGGCTGACGAATTCGTGCGTTCCCGCGAATTTTTTCAGCCGCGCGTAATCGAGCACGTTTTCCGCGCCGTCGAGATACGTGTTGTTCTTCCCGTGCTTCGTCCGCAGAAAATCCTGCCCTTCGGCGAGCATGGGCGTGCCGAGCGAAGACAGCAGGAACGCGAACATGATGTGCGTGCGCCGCCGGTCGCGGACGGTCGGAGACGCGGCGTTGAAGCGCGGGCATTCCGTGATTTTGTCGAGCCAGCAGCGGTCGTCGTGCGATTCCGTGTAATTGATGGTCTGCGCCGGGAACGTCGCGAAATATTCCGGCGAGCCGGAAAGGAAGTAGCGCAGCCCGTCGATGTTGACGCCGTTGTGGACGAATTTCGCGGCGTAGTCGCGGAAGCCGTCGTTCCAAGAAGAATAGGACGTTTTGCGCAACGCTCCCGCGATGTGCCCGCGGAAGCTCCACGGCTCGGCGATGAGGATGCAGTCCGGGAAGCGGCTTTTCACGGCGTCTTCGACGGATTTCAGCGCGGGAAGACCGATCAGTTCCGCGAGGTCGAAGCGGAAGCCGTCCGCGCCGTAGCGCTCGATGAGCCAAATCAGACTGTCCGCGATGAGGCGCTTGCTCATCGGACGATCCGCGCGGTAGTCGTTCCCGCAGCCGCTCCAGTTGGTGAAGTTCCCGTGAAAATCGAGATTGAAATAATAGTTTTTGTCGATGCGGAAAAGATGATTCGGCTCGCCGACGTGGTTGTAGACGACGTCGAGGATGACGGCGAATCCCTCTTCGTGGAACGCCGCCACGAGATCGCGGAATTCCTCCATCTGCGTCGCCCGCGCGGGATCGCTCGCGTAGGCGGAGGCGGGAGCGAACCAGTTCGTCGTCATGTAGCCCCAATGATAATCTTCCGCCTTTTCGGAATCGAACTGCTGGATCGGCTGCAGCTCCACGGCGTTCACGCCGAGCTTTTTCAGATAGCAGTCGTCGGAACGCACCCACGCCGCAAGATCGCGGAAACCGAGAGGACGCTTCAGGTCGCGGAATTTCGGATGCCGCGCGATGAGGTCGCGCAGATGGACTTCGGCGATGACGAGGTCGGAAAGGTGCGGCGCGGTGAATTTTTTCTTCGGGTAACCGAAACGATGTTCGTCGATGACGATGCCCGGCCCTTCGCGGGAAACGCAGGCTTTCGCGTAAGGATCCAGCACGGGCCGCGCCGGGTCGAAGGCGGACGTGGCGTCGATATTGCGTCCGTCGATGAAATAGTCATAGTGCCTCCCGTGCAGATTTTCCGGAATCCGCGCTTCCCAAACGCCGTTCCCGATCGGCACCATGGCCTCGGAAATCGCGGGAGCGCTGTCCGTGCGGCGAACGAACAGATTGATTTGCGTCGCGCGCGGCACGAAAATCCGAAACGTCGTTTCCTTGCCGCCGCGCTCGACTCTCGCGCCGAGGAGCACCGGCGAAAAGAGAAACGAGAGAAAGTACCCGGAGCGAATCGGCAGCGAGAAGCGCTCTTTCGGCGCTTCCCAGATGACCTCGTCCGCTCGGTCGCTGTTCTGCAGGGCTTCGCAGACGACGCGGAACGCGCACCAGCCCGTCCGCAACGAGCTCAGGCACAGGTTGGCGTTTCCTTTGTCGTCGCGGACCACGTTGAACCAGCCCGCCGGCGGCTCGAGCCACTGCCCCGAGGCGGTGACGAACTTGAACTGCTCCTCTTCCTTTTTCCCGCCGTCGAAAAACCGGTTTTTCGGCACCTGCAGAATCCACGCGCTGAACCCGCCGTAGGAGCGGTACTCCATTTTCCACTCGGGGCGGCGCGCCGGCGCCCAGTCGTTGAACGTTCCCGCGACGTAAATTTCCGCGCCTTCCTGAATGTCGTAATCGCGGTAAATCGACGGGAGCAGCATGAAAACGACGTCGTTCCCCTCGCAGTGATAGCCGGAGGCGCCCGCCCAGAAACTCGGAGGGACGCGGGAAACGCTCAGGATCTTCCGCCCGGACTTCATCGAAAGGCTGGGCATCGAAAGCGAATTTCCCCAGTCCCGGTCGAGCGAGATGAAGAACGTGTTGTTCGTCACCCAGTAGGCGGAGCTCAACCGCGGGTTCGGCAAAAATTTCGGCAGCAGAGAGGAGATTTTTTTAAGCAGGCGCGACGTCATCGAATCGAGAAAGAAAAAAGGAATCGAGAAAGAAAAAATTTCCCCGGAGCGCGTTCCCGCGCGCGGCATTCCGAAGCGCGGGAACAAGACCGGGATCGCGGAGAATCACCAGTTCCTGTCGGGATAAAGCGTATTCCACCAGTCGGGTTCGCCTTTCAGCCAGCGGGCGAACCACGCGAGGTGCGACTTCATCCACTGCTTGCGCCGCGCGTAGTTCGCGATGCCGTGGTCTTCCCCGGTGAACGTCAGCAGTTCGACGGGCTTGCCCAGAATTTTGAGCGCGGCGAACATCTGGATCGATTCTCCCACGGGAACGTTCGTGTCGGAAAGTCCGTGGCAAAGCAGGATCGGCGTCTTCACTTTGTCCGCGGAGAAAAGCGGACTTTGATCGACGAAAATTTCCCGGTTTTTCCACGGGAACGATCCGGCGGCGGCGATGGCGTTGTAGGCGCAGCCCCACATGCCTTCGCCCCAGTAGCTCGTGATGTCGCTGATGCCCGCGTGGGCGACGGCGGCGGCGAAAATGTCCGTGCGCGTCTGCAGGTACATCGTCATGAAGCCGCCGTAGGAGGCGCCGATGCAGCCGATTTTCTTCGCGTCGACGAAGGGGTGCTCGGCGCAGAACTTCTTCACGCCCTCGATGATGTCGTCCGCCGTGC
This sequence comes from Candidatus Spyradosoma merdigallinarum, assembly GCA_018713755.1. GTDB lineage: Bacteria > Verrucomicrobiota > Verrucomicrobiia > Opitutales > UBA953 > Spyradosoma > Spyradosoma merdigallinarum. The sequence goes on from DVOG01000186.1 coordinate 24,940, forward strand.
GCTTGCCCCAGGCGTTGAGGTGGCGCGCCGCGAATTCCTGCCCGTAGCCGATCGTCCCGCTGGGCTGAACGACGTAGACGACGTAGCCCTGCGCGGCGTAGAGCGGGAACGGGTAATGCGAGCCGATGCGGCGCGCCGTCGGCGTCGTCCCGCCGTAATAATAAACGATCATCGGGTATTTTTTCGACGCGTCGAAATCCGGCGGCAGGAAAAAGCAGCCGTCGATCTCCGTCCCGTCGGACGCCTTGAACGTCCACGTTTTCACCTGCGGCATCGCGATTTCCGCCTCCGGCGAAAAACCGTCCGAGAACGCGACGCGCGCTTCGTTCTTCTTCAGATCGATCTCGTAGGTCTGCGGGAACGCCGTCGCGCCGGCGCCGATCGCGTAGGCTTTCGGCTTGAAACCCTCGGGATCGCGCTGCGCGCCGAAGAAGGAAACGACCTCCGCGGGAACGCGGATACGCGTGAACTTCTTCGCGCCCGGCTCGTAGCGGTAAACGGTTTCCAGGTCGCGGTCGACCGTCGTGAAATAGATGTTCCCGTCGCCCGCCCAAAGCACGGAAGAAATCGACGGCGCGAAATCCCGCGTGATCGGCTCGATTTTTTCCGTGTCGAAATCGTAAAGGTAAGCCTGCAGATCGAAGGAGTTCGCCGCCTGCCCTTCCGGCAGCGTCGATCCCGCGCGGCCGAACGCGTCGGCGCAGGAAACGAGCACGATTTTTCTGCCGTCCGGCGACCAGCCGCCGACGGCGACGGAATATTTCTCGTTTTCGAAAACCGGCTTACATTCCCGCGTCTCCAAGTCGAAGACGAAGAGGCTGCAGCGCATGAATTCCGGCTGCGTGTAGTCCACCTCTTCCGTGGCGAAAAGGATTTTCTTGGAATCGGGGCGAATCCCGCAGAGACGCGCGGTTTTCGCTCCCGCCGTCAGCGGCTCGAAGACGCCGGTGCGCAAGTTGTAGTGCAGCAGCGTCGCGCGGTTCCGCCAGTTTTTGTCGCGGTCGGCGATGTTCAGCACGCGCCGCCAATCCGCCGATTCCTCTTTCCATTTTTCCGTCTTGGAAACGATGAGCCCGCTTTCGTCCGGCAACCAGACGTAGGCGTGGTCTTCGTCGGGAAGCCCCTCCGCGAGAACGCTTTCCCGCCGCGTCTCCAAGTCGAAGCCCACCAGCGAGCAGCGCCCGTCCGTGTCCTTGCGGCGGTAAAACAGCACGGAGCCGTTGGGCATCCACTCGTAATTGCGGCTGCGGTCCTCGGCGAAGACGACGCGCC
>DVOG01000187.1 GCA_018713755.1 Candidatus Spyradosoma merdigallinarum
CGCGAGATCCGCCGCTCCCGACGCCGCGAAAGTCGGCTCCGTGACTTTCCGCTGCGCGCTGTGGCAGCGCGCGGGAACGGAGGTCCCCATGCTTTACGTCAAGGACGGGAACGATTACAGGCTTCTGCAGCTTTTCGAAATGGCGTTTCAGCGCTCCTTCGAATACCGCGGGCCGCTGCCGATTCCCGTTTTCCGCAAGGCGACCGAGGCCGAAATCGAACAGCGCAAAGCCGAGGGCGTCAAGGCGGCCGACCGCGAATACATTCCGCTTTTCTTCATCAACCCGCGCGGCATGAAGGATTTCGGCGTCATTTTCCTGCCCGGAAAATTCGAAAAGAAGCCGGAGCGCGAAATCCTCGTCTTCGACTGGAGCGAGCGCGCCTTCCCCTACGGCACGATTCGCATCGCGAACTTTTCGCGCCGCGGGCTGATCGGACAGCTGACGCCGAAGGACGAAAAGGATAAAGCCGAAAACTTCAGGCTGCGGCAGGCGGGCATGTTCACTTCCGCGCCCATCGGCGCCAAGCGGAAAATCTATGAAATCCAGCTCGCGGCGCTCGTGAACAAAGAGCCGAAAGTCGTCTATTCCTCCGCCGCCGCGTTTTTCGGCGACACGCGCACGATGATTTTCGTCATTCCCGCGGCGGGCGAAAAGGCCGCTCCCGGCGAAGCGCCCAAACTGGATTTCCGCTTCCTCAAAGACCGCCGCCGTCCCCAGCCCGCGCCGGAAGCTTCCGACGCGCCGTCCGAAAACGGAAAGAACGCCGCGCCGTCGCGGGAACGCTCGCCGCGGCGCTCCCGCTCCTGATTCCCGAAAAATTCTCCTGTTCCCACACGAAAACGAAATCTCAGCCCTATGCGCCATCAACGAAATCCGATGAAAAACGTTTCCCGCTGCATTCCTTTCCTCGCCGTTCTCCCGATCGTCGCTTCCTGCGCGGGCGGAGACGCCGAAAAGGCGGAGCCCGCGACGCCGCCGCAAATCGCGCGCGCGGCGGAAAGCGCGCCGCAGCCGGAAACGCCGGCTCCCGCTCCCGCGGAAAAACCGCTCCCGCCGCCGGCCGCCCCCGCGGCTCCCGCCGTCGTCGAAGCGACGCCGCTCGCGCCTGCCGTTCCCGCCGCGGAAAAGCTCATCCGCTTCCGCTGCGCCTATTGGGACGCGCCCGGGAACGCCGCGCCGCTCTTCGTCCGCGACGCCGGCGAAATCAAGCGCTGCGAACTCTACCAGATGGCGTTCCGCGAAACGTTTTCCGTCGAAACGCCGATCGTGTTCTACAAAAAAAGCGGCGACGTCTACGAGCCTTGCATTCAAATCGATTCCCGCGGCTTCAGCGACTGCATCGCGATCATCCTGCCCGAGTTCGATCCCGCGCGCCCGACGTCGACGGCGGAACGCGGCATCCAGGTTTTCAGCGCGGAAGAGAAAGACGCGCCGCGCGGAGCGCTCGTTTTCTACAATTGGTTCAACGACGCGCTGGAAGCGAAAATTTCCATCCGCGACGCCAACGGCGTCCGCAAAAGCGATCAGACGTTCACGCTGAAGCTCGGCGACCACTGCGTGTCGCTCCCGGCGCAGGACAAGCGGGACATTTGCGACCTCGAGCTTTCCGTCGGCTCGGGAAGCGCGAAACGCACGCTTTACGCGTCGAGCATGCGGCTGCGCGACGACCAGTGCACGTTCTTCTTCGCCGTGCCGAAAAAAGACGCGGCGCAGGACGGGAACGCGCGCCCGGACTTCAAGTCCTTCCGCATCCCGCGCTGAGAACGCGAAACGGAAGAGCCTTCCCGCGCGGCGCGGGGAGGCTCTTCGTCCTTTTTGATGAACACGGCTTTCGAAAAAATAACCTCGCGGCAAAATCCGCGCGTGCAGCGGCTCGCGCGCCTGCGGGAACGCGCCGCGCGCGCGGCAGAGCGCGTTTTCCTGCTCGAAGGGATGCGGGAACTCGAGCGCGCGGCGGCGGCGGGCGTCCGCTTTTCCGAGTTCTATTTTTGCCCGGAACTGATGCGCGGCGCGGCCGCGGAAAAAATTTTCGCCGACGCTCGCCTCCGCTTGCCCGCGGAAAAAATCACGGAGCTTTCGCGCCCGGCTTTCGAAAAAATTTCCTATCGCGACAGGCCCGAAGGCGTGCTCGCCGTCGCGGAAATGCGGAGCCATGCCTTGGAGGATTTGCGCGTTCCCGCGGGAACGCCGCCGCTTTTCCTCGTCGCGGAATCGGTCGAAAAGCCGGGAAATCTCGGCGCGCTGCTCCGCACGGCGGACTCCGTCGGCTGCACGGCGCTGATTTGCTGCGGCGACGCGGGAACGGACGTCTACAACCCGAACGCGATTCGCGCGTCGCAGGGCGCGCTGTTCACCGTGCCGCTCGCCGTCGCTTCTGCCGAAGCCGCGCGCGACTGGCTCGAGGCGCGCGGCGTGACGATTTTCGCCGCCGCTCCCGCCGCGGAAAAAATTTACTGGGATTGCGATTTCCGCGGTTCCGCCGCGATTTTGGCCGGCGCGGAAGCGACGGGGCTGACGGATTTTTGGCTCGGCGAAAACGCGGCGCGCGACGCGCG
>DVOG01000188.1 GCA_018713755.1 Candidatus Spyradosoma merdigallinarum
CTTCGTGCTTTGGGGCGGCGCGCTCGCGTGGTTCCTTTGGCACCTGACGACGATTCCCGCCGTCGACCTCGCGGGGTTCCCGCGCTCGTGGCTGCTGGCGCTTTTCGGTGGCGCGGGATTGCTCGCGTTCAAATTCCTGCCGGACTTGCTTGCGTTGCGCGGACTCGCCGTGCTCGCGCTTTTTTCCTGCAGCGAACTGCTGTCCGCGGGCTTCGGGCAGCTCCCGTATTCGCGCGTGATCGCGGGAACGGCTTATCTGCTGATCGTGCTTGCGCTTTGGGGCGGGGCAGCGCCTTACGTTTGGCGCGACGCGCTTTTTTGGACGGCGCGTTCCGCGCGCAACGCGCGCATTGCGGGCGCGCTCGCGCTCGCCGTCGGCGCGGCGAATCTCGCGGCGGGTTTTCTTTGGCTCCCGTGAACCGGCGCAATGAATTTTTTCCTTTTCGAAAAATGACGTCTGAAAATTTTCGTCCGTCTCCTGTGCTGCTTCTCGTTTCCGGCCCCGCCGGCAGCGGGAAGACGACGCTTTGCGAACGCATGACGGCGGCGTTCCCGCAGGATATCCGCCGCGTCGTCACCTGCACGACGCGCGCGCCGCGCGGATCGGAGCGTCACGGCATCGACTACTTTTTTCTTTCCCGCGAGGAATTCGAGCGCGGCGTCGCCGCCGGCGATTTTCTCGAACACGCGCAGGTGCATTCCAACCGCTACGGCACGCGTCACGCGCAGGTGCGGGAAATTCTCGACGCCGGACGCGACGTGCTGCTCAACCTCGACGTGCAGGGCGCGGCGACGGTGCGCCGCGTCGCGCAGCGGGACGATCGCGTCGCGCGCGCGCTGGTTTCCGTCTTCATCATGCCGCCGAGCGTCGAGGAGCTGCGCGCGCGGCTGACCGGACGCGGCACGGATGCTTCCGACGAAATCGAGCGGCGCATGCGCGTCGCGCTCGACGAAATGGCGCGCTGGCGGGAATACGATTTTTGTCTGGTCTCCGGTTCGCGGGAACGCGATTTCGAGCGCATCCGCGCCGTTTATCTCGCCGCGAAAATGCGCGTCCGGTAATCGGCTTTCCGTCCCGAGGAATTTTCAGCGAAAAAAAAGCGCGTTCCCGCCGAATCTTGATGCGGGAACGCGCTTTTTTTTTTTTGATGTATCAATCTTCCTGATACGCGCGTCTTCAGGCGAGAATTTCGGCGAGACGCTTGACGCAGTCCGCTTTCGCTTCCGCGGAAAGGTTGTCGAGCGGCGGACGGACGCCGCCCATGTCGAGTCCGTGGTAAGCCATCATCGCCTTGCCGCCGGAGACTCCGCCGTATTGCACGAGGATGTCGACGATCTTGCAGACCTTCGCCATTCCCGCGGCGACGCCGTCGGCGTCCGCTTTTTTGTAGGCGTCCCAAATGGCGTAGTAAAGCGGCGCGGAGTAGTTGTAGGTCGAGCCGATGGCGGATTCGGCGCCGCAGGCGAGCGCGCCCGCGAACCATTCGTCGATGCCCCAGGTGATGTCGTATTTCCCGCCGCAGGCGCGCCGGCAGCGCTGGAACATGTAAAGATCCGGATAATTGAACTTGATGCCGGCGAGCTGCGGGATTTTTCCGTCCGCCTTGAGCAGGAATTGCTCCATGTCGAAATTCACGCCGGACATGCTCGTGTGGTAATAGTAGAAGGGCAGATTCGGCGCGGCGACGAGCACGGAGTTGATGTAGGAAATCAGGCTGTCGATCGAGCCCGGGCGGAAGAAGTTCGGCGGCACGATGGATGTCGCGTCGAGGCCCAGTTCCTGCGCGCAGGCGGCGAGTTCCCGCGCGTCCGCGACGGAAAGCGCGCCGACGTGCGCGATGATGAAGAGCTTGCCTTTGCCGTAGTCGGCCCATGCCTTCATCACGGCTTTGCGCTCGGCGACGGAGCAACAGATGCCTTCGCCCGTCGTGCCGCAGATGTAGGCGCCGATGACGCCTTGCTTCACGAGCAGATCGATCTGCTTCGGAATCATTTCGAGGTTGACGCTCCCGTCCGCGTTGAACGGCGTGTGCGGGGCGGCGATGAGTCCTTGGAGTTTTTTTGCCATAAGTTTCGTTTTTCTTGGAGTTCGTGGGAAAAAAATAGAAATCCGCGTTCGCGCGGGAACGGCGCGCGGCGTTTTCAGCAGCGAGCCTTCATGATGAGCTTGCGGAACGGCTTGTCGGAAATGGCGGGAGCGTGAATGTCCTCCGGCCAGTAGACGACGAATTCGCCGGGCTGAATCGTCGTGTAGACTTTTGCGGGACCATCGTAAACCTGGCAGTCTCCGGCTTCGTCGTAAGGCGTTTCCGGGATTTCGCCGCGCGGCGTCCAGCCGAGCGTTTCCGGCGCGGAAAGCGGGACGTGGACGTCGAGAAATTTCTTGTGGCTTTCGAGTTTCGCGGTCTCGCGGGTTTTCCCGGGGTGGTCGACGACGTTGATGAAGGCGTCGTCTCCGTCGATGACGATTTTTCCGGCGGGCACGCGGGAAAGGTCATGCGTCTTCACGTAGTCGAAGAGTTTTTTGAAGTGCGGGTTCAGCGCTTCGTAGCGCGCGGAGTCTTTGAGCGGGGCGAGAATCATGACGCGCACCATCTTGCGCCGTTCGCGCGGGAAAATCAAATTTTTTCATCGCGGGAGCGGACGCGATTCCCTATTTTTCCGCCTGTTTATGAAGGAAAAGACATCCGTTGCCGTTTTGTCCCTGGCGATGATCGGAGGCTGCGCCGCCGCTTTCGCCGCCGATGCCGTTCCCGCCGCGGGAACGCCTCCGCCCGCCGCCGCGTCGACGGCGCGCGTTCCCGTCATCGCCGGAGACGATGACCACGCTCCCGTTTGGGAAACGCGCGAGGAGCGCGACGCGCGCATGAAGTGGTGGCGCGACGCGAAATTCGGCATGTTCATTCATTTCGGGCTTTATTCCGGCTTGGGCGGAGAATGGCAAGGGCGTCCCGGCGGCGCGGAATGGATTCAGAAAAACGTCGAAACCGACACGGAAACCTACGCGGCGGCGGCGCTTCCGCTTTTCCGGCCGAGCCCGGACGCGGCGGCGCAATGGGCCGCGCTCGCGAAGGAGGCCGGCTGCCGCTACGCCGTGTTCACGAGCAAGCATCACGATGGCTTCGCGCTTTTCGATTCCGCGCAGACGAATTTCGATTCGCAGGATCATTTCGGGCGCGACATCGCGCGCGAGTTCGTGGACGCGTTCCGAGGGAACGGCATGCGCGTCGGGTTTTATCATTCCGTCATCGACTGGCACCATCCGCATTACGACTACACGATTTGCCCGCAGCTGTGCTATCCGAAAGGGCAGATCGCGTGGCGAAAAAATCGCGCGGACGCACAGATCGACCACGCCGTTTATCTGGATTATCTGGAAAATCAGGTGCGGGAACTGCTCACGAATTACGGGAAAATCGACATCATCTGGTGGGATTACTCGCAGGGCGCGGCTTCGGGGAAACGCGGCTGGAACGCGCCGAGGCTCATCGAGACGGCGCGCGCCCTGCAGCCCGGCATCATCATGAACAACAGGCTTTACGCGTATTCCGGCTTCGACAAAAACACGAACGTCAAGCTTGACCTGCGCTGCGGCGACACGATGTCGCCCGAAAAATTCGTGCCGGAAAAAGGCTATCCCGACACGGATTGGGAAACCTGCATGACCGTCGGCAACCGCTGGGGCTTTTACCGCTACGAGACGGACTCCGACCTGAAATCGCCCGAAACGATCATCCGCCAGCTTCAGGAATGCGCGGCGAAGGGCGGGAACCTGCTGCTCAACATCGGGCCGCGCGGCGACGGGAGCGTTCCCGCGCGCGTCGCGGAAACGTTCCGCGCCGTCGGAAAATGGCTGCGCGTGAACGGCGAAGCGATTTACGGGACGCGTCCGTTTTTCGGTCTGCCCGGCGTTCCCGCGTCGCGCAGCGCGGACGGAAAAAGCGTCTACGTTTTCCTGCCGCCCGCGTCCGCCGCGGGAACGATGCCGGCGTTGCCCGAGGGGGAAATTCTCGGCGGGAACGCCGATGCGCTTTGTCCTGTGCTGAAGATCGACGCGGCGAAGATTCCGGCCGCGCCGGCGGCTTCCGCGGACTGATTTCCGCGCCCGCGCAAAGCTGAGGCCTTCGCTTTCGGCGCGCCGTTTCCGTTTTGCGGGAACGGCGCGCGGCTTTTTCTTCCCTCCGCCCGCGTCAGCGCAGGTGCTTGTCGAGAAGATCGGAAATTTCCCGCGGGTCGGCGTCGTCGAGGTCGCGGCCTTTGCGCTTCAGATCTTCGCAGGTCTTGATGAACGTCTCCGCGATTTTTTCGTGCGTTTCCTCGCTCCCGCCGACGACGGAAAA
>DVOG01000189.1 GCA_018713755.1 Candidatus Spyradosoma merdigallinarum
GGCGCGCTTCGCGGCGGGAAATACAGCCTTTTCGAAGGCGGCACGCGCGTGCCGTTCATCGTGAGCTGGCCCGGGAAAATCGCCGCGGGAACGTCCGACGTTCCCGTTTCTCAGCTGGACCTTTTCGCGAGCCTCGCCGCGCTCGTCGGCGGCGCCGTTCCCGCGGAAACGGATTCACAGAACCGGCTCGACGTCTTCCTCGGGAAAAACAAGGAATCCGGACGCGAAAATTTCATCGTCGAAGCGACGGGGAGCCTCGCCTTCCGCGAAGGCGATTTCGTCTGCATCCCCGCGCATCCGAAAAAAAGTCCGGTCGCGTGGCAGACGGGCATCGAGACCGGGAACGCGACGGAAGACGCGCTTTACGAAATCTCCGACGACGTCGGGCAGCGCGAAAATCTTGCCGAGAAAATGCCGCAGAAATTTCGCGAAATGCGCGAGAAAATGCTGAAGCTCACCGGCGGCAGAATCTGAGCCGCGTTCCCGCATGTTCACGCTCGACGGCGTCAGTCTCCGCTTCGGCCCGCACGTGCTTTTCGACGGTGTTTCCGCCGCGATCGGCGCGCGGGAACGCATCGGGCTCGTCGGCTCCAACGGCGCGGGGAAATCGACTTTCCTGAAAATTCTCGCCGGACTGCAGGACTGCGACGCGGGAACCGTTTCCGCCGCGAAAAACGCCACCGTCGGCTACCTCCCGCAGGACGGGCTGGAAACGAGCGGAAAAACGCTCTACGCCGAGGCGGAAAGCGCGTTCGAGGACATTCTTTCGCTGCGGGCGAAAATTGCGGAGACCGACGCCGCGCTGCAGGCGCTCCCGCCGGACTCCGACGCCTACCGCGACGCGCTCGAAATCGTCGCCGACGCGGAACGGCGCCTCGAAGACGCCGACGCCGCGACGCTGCGTTCCCGCACGGAAACCGTGCTGCACGGTCTCGGCTTTTCGCAGAGCGACATGACGCGCGACACGGGCGAGTTTTCAGGCGGCTGGCAGATGCGTATCGCACTGGCGAAGCTGCTGCTGCGGGAACCGACGCTGCTGCTGCTCGACGAGCCGACGAACCATCTCGACGTCGAATCGCAGGACTGGCTCGAGACCTGGCTTCAGCGCTGCGCCGGCGCCGTCGTCGTCGTTTCGCACGACCGCGCCTTCCTCGACGCCGTCTGCGGGAAAATTTTCGCGCTTTCTTCCGGCAGACTCGAGACCTGGAACGGCAATTACTCCTATTTCGAAAAAGCGTCGCGGGAACGCCGCGACGCGCTCCGCCGCGCCGCGCGGAACCAGGCGCGCGAAATCGCGAAGACCGAGCAGTTCATCGAACGTTTCCGCGCGAAGGCGACGAAGGCGGCGCAGGTGCAGTCGCGCATTCGCCGGCTCGAAAAAATCGAACGCATCGAGGCGGAGGAAGAAGACGCCGCGCAAATTTCCTTCTCGTTCCCGCCCGCGCCGCCGAGCGGACAGGTCGTGCTCGAGCTGAAAAACGCGGGGAAAAGCTACGGCGCGATCCGCGTGCTCGAAAACGTCGATTTCCGCATCGAGCGCGGCGACCGCATCGCCGTCGTCGGCGTGAACGGCGCGGGAAAATCGACGCTCGTGCGGATGCTCGCGGGAACGGAGCCGCTCTCCGCGGGAACGCGCACGGAGGGTCTGCACGTCGCCGTTTCCTATTTCGCGCAGCATCAGGCGAAGGAACTCGATCCCGCGCTCGACGTGCTGACGACGGTGAACGACGTCGCCGCCGGGCTCGGAACGTCGCGCCTGCGTTCGCTGCTCGGCGCGTTTCTCTTCCGCGGAGAAGACGTCTTCAAGCCCGTCGGCGTGCTTTCCGGCGGCGAGCGTAACCGCCTCGCGCTCGCGCGAATGCTCCTGCGCCCGTTCAATTTTCTTATTCTCGACGAGCCGACGAATCACCTCGACATGCGTTCCAAGGCGGTTCTCGCGCAGGCGCTGAAGCAATACGCGGGAACGTTCGTCGTCGTCTCGCACGACCGCGCGTTTCTCGACCCGCTCGTCACGAAAGTCATCGAAGTCAAAAATCGCGGCATCCGCGTTTTTCTCGGGAACGTCAGCGATTATCTCGCCGCGACGGCGGACGAGCGCGCGCGGGAACGCGAGGCGTTTTCCGCCGCGGCGTCGCCGAAAAAACCGAAGGGAAACGACCCGCGGGAACGCCGCCGCGCTTCGGCGGAGCGGCTGAAGAAACTCGCCCCGATTCGGAAAAAACTGCAGGAGACGGAGGCGCGCATCGCCGCGCTGGAAGACGAGCAGCGCCGTTTTGAGGTCGCGATGGCGGATCCCGCGTTTTTCTCTCGCGGCGAAGCCTCGAAAAACGACGTGCTCGCCTACGAAGCCGCGAAAAGCGCGCTCGCCGAAGCGTATGCGCTTTGGGAAAATCTCGCCGAGCAGCTTTCCTGAGATTTTTCCCTCCGCCGCAAATTCCCCCTTGCGGGAACATCGCTTTCCGCGCAGAATCGGCGCATATCGTTTCCGCGTCCGTTTTTTCCCCGTCTCCGATGAAGAAAATGACCTCGCTTTTCGCCGCGCTCGCGGCGGTTTTGTGCGTCCCCGCGCTCGGTTCCGCCGCGGCGGATTTGTCCGTGCGCGCCGTTGCGCCCGGCTGGGAAGTCTCCGTCGAGGCGCTCCCGCCGCTCGTCGTCGAAGGCACGAATCCGCCGCAGGGCGTCGCCGGCGCGGGAATCGTCGCCGACGCGCGCGCCGTGCGGGTTTTCGGCGGCTGCAATTTCCCGGGGAAAGGTCCGGCGGACGGCGGGAAAAAAGTCTATTACGACGCGATCTGGACGCTTGATTTGGAAAATCCCGTCGCGTGGGAGCGCGCGGCGGAAAAGTTGCCGTGCCCGGCGGCTTACGGCGCGGACGGCGTCGGCGGCGAAAACGCGGACGGAAAACTGAACGTGATTTTCCCGGACGGGAACGGCTCTTTTCCCGTGAAAATCGACAACGCCGCGGGAACGTTGCGGAGCTTCGTCGCCGGCGGGAACGTCGACGGCGTCCCCGCGAACCGCGCG